>JANLUJ010001154.1:0-5290 GCA_031363425.1 Pirellula sp. | reverse complement strand
GTCAAAGCGAAGAAATCACTCGACATTTGCAAACAGCCGGCCATTCCGAATCGCCAGACATGGCCTTAGACGAATCTTTGCTTTGGGCAGCGGATGAATGGCTAACAAAAACTTTTGACGAACGTTGGGGCGGTTTCGGTGGGGAACCCAAATTTCCCCATGCCATGGATATCCGCTTGTTGATCCAATTGCAGTCACGACGACCAACGGAACGTCGGCTTAACATTATTACTAAAACGCTAGATTGCATGGCAGATGGCGGTATCTATGATCAATTGGGGGGTGGGTTTGCGAGGTATAGTGTCGACAAAAAGTGGTTGGTTCCGCATTTTGAAAAGATGCTTTATGACAATTCGCTTTTGGCAAGCGCCTACGTAGATGGCTATCTTCTGACCGGCAATACTCGCTATCGAGACGTAGTTTGCGAAACTCTCGACTACGTTTTGGAGGACTTGACCGACGAACAAGGGGGCTACTACTGCACCCGCGACGCTGACAGCCAAGGTGAAGAAGGGAAGTTCTACGTTTGGTCCCGCGAAGAGATCCTCGATGTCCTCGGAATGGATCGCGGGGAACTATTTTGCGAAGCGTACGGCGTCACGTTCGGTGGCAATTTCGAAGGTATGAACATCCTTCACCATCCGGAACCACTGACGAGTATCTCGAATCGACTTGGGGTGCCGCACGCGACGATGGTACAAGAGTTGAAACTGGATAGAGCCAAGCTACTTAAAATTCGTGACGAGCGAATTTGGCCCGGCCTTGACGACAAAGTTTTGTGCTCATGGAACGCCCTGATGATCACTGCCATGGCGAGGGCAGGTGTCGTCTTCTCCATACCCAAGTACGTTACCGCGGCCGAAGCAGCGGTGAACTTCATCCAGCGGTCCATGACAAGAGAAGATGGTCGTTTGTTTCACGCATGGCGAAAGGGAACCACCGAGATCGACGCCTTCCTCGAGGATTACAGTTATCTCGCAGATGCTTTGGTGACTCTCTTTGAATGCACGGGTAACGCAACGTACATTGATCAAGCGTGTTCGCTCGTTTCGACGATGGACAGCTATTTTCACGACGAACGGGGTGGATTCTTCTTCACGGCCTCGGATACGGAGGAATTGATCGCACGTTACAAAGATCAACACGACGGAAGTGTACCGAGCGGCAACGCGATGGCCGCAACTGCCCTAATAAAACTGGCGAATCTCACAAATGAACCACGCACGTATCAATTGGCTGAAGAAACGCTCAAACAAGCCTTACCCTTGATGCATCAATCCCCTGGCTCCGTGGGCCAAATGCTCATCGCCCTGGATCATTACATCGGTCCAAACACGGAGCTGGTATATGTAGCTCGCAATCCGGAAGCACAACGGCGAGCACTCGTCCATGCCTTTGCTACGCCCAGACCACGAACACTAGTGGTGCTTTCTCATGAAGAATCGGAGCTTGGCAATACACTCTCTGGTACCAAACTATCCGCCATGGTCGAGGGTAGGAGGATTGCCAACGATGAGACCTTGGTTCTGTATCGATGCAGCAGTGGAATTTGCCAGGCGCCAGAGATTTTGAAATAAATGTCTCTAACGCGACGCCCTTTTTTAACTTGTGAGCGGCAAGGCGTTAGCCGCCAGTATCACTATTCCATTTTCGATGCGATTTCCGCCACCCGCAGGTACGCCAGGACTCTCTCACTCATTGCTAAGCGCCATCGCTTCGATCGACTGAACGTAGTCAATTGGCAAGTGGTGCTCATGCGCACCCGTCAGAATCAAATTCAAATAGGCCGGACTCGGAGTGCATGCCTCGTTCGAAAATGCTTCACCAATATAGACGATGCAGTTTAGAATCTCACCGGACTGAGTCGTTACTCGGACCAATTCACGGCGATAGCAATTTTGCGCAACGCCTTCCAATAGGTCGAGCTGAAGCATCGCATGCGGAGTGCACCAATAAACCACGCCATGAACAACCGATCCTTCTTTTGGAACGATAGTCGCGAAAACATCGTCACTGGCGAGAACCTTTCGAAAGGCGATTCGATAATTAACGAGTTGGGCTAAGCAGGAAGTCGGTACGGATCCTGTTCGACTGAGCATTTGCTGCTTCGACATGTTGCTGCCGTACGAAAAATACCACGTTTCGCTTTGCGGCACGGTTGTATCCTTGGTTTTTTAAAAGATAGTCTCGACGAAATCCGGATTGAATCCATCGCTTTGTTGCAAGCCAGCTTCTATGATAACCGAAGAATTCAATTCGCAGTTTTGATGGTGCTCACCCAAGGATTGGTAATGTTCATTCGGGTCGGTTTTGAAATTGCTTTTACGTTTCCTGAGCCCACTTCGCTTGTGTTGATGCTCAGTTTGCATCCATCGCGTGATGCTTCCATCAAGTCGGCTGAACAATTAAGGGCAGAACCTCGTGTTCCGATTTCAAACTATTTGGATATCTACGGCAATCGATGTAGTCGAGTCTTGGTGCCAGCCGGCCGCACAACTTTCTTCAACGACGCAATTGTTGAGGATGATGGCAAGCCGGATGTTTTAGGATGGGGGGCAATTCAACATAGGCCGCAAGACTTGCCGAATGACGTCTTGCTTTTCTTGTTAGCCAGTCGTTACTGCGAAGTAGACAGCGAACTTCGCGAGATTGCTTGGTCGCAATTTGGTCAGCAGCCAGCCGGTTGGAGTCTGGTCCAAGCCATTTGCAACTTCGTACATGCGCACATTCGCTTTGACTACATGCAAGCAAGGGCGACGCGTACGGCACTTGAGGCATACCGTGAACGAACGGGCGTTTGTCGCGACTACATGCATTTAGCGATCACCCTTTGCCGTTGCTTGAATATCCCAGCCCGTTATTGCACAGGTTACTTGGGAGACATCGGCGTTCCGTTAGCTCCCTATCCGATGGATTTCAGTGCCTGGTTTGAGGTGTACCTTGGTGGCAGGTGGTATCCTGCCGACGCTAGAAACAACACTCCGCGAATCGGACGGGTATTAGTTGCCAGAGGACGGGATGCGGCCGACGTTGCCATCGCGACGACTTTTGGTGTCAATCGATTAGAAGCATTTCACATTCGCACCGAGGAGGTATTGGCCGACGGCTCGAAAGGATTGAAGTAAATAGGGCGTTTGCCCGCTACGCCGAACTGCTAATGGATATCCAACGTCTGCAAGACGCGGATGTTGTCCTCGATCCGAACATCGTCTAGTGGCAAGGATTGTTGGTAAATTGCAAGCGACTCTGTGAACATACTACGAGCTTCGTCCGTTTTCTTTTGAGCCATTAGGTTTTGCGCCAACGACCAGATTCGATCAGCAAGTCGGGGGTGCTTTGCGGGTCGATCGTGGCGTTCGGCATCGACGGCATTACGAAGCAATCTCTCTGCCGTAGGTAAATCGCCCTTGTGGGTGTGAATCAATGAAAGGCGTTCCAGTGAAATCGGATCCTTAGGGAAATGCAACTCGATAACTGCCTCGTTCATCGCACGTTCGTCCATTGTTTTTGCTTCCTCTTCTTTCCCACACGCTTGAAGCGCTCGCGCCCGAGTATGTGCACACCACGCGACCTGGTAAGCGGTCTTCCTTTCTCGATGTCCCCACAACGCTTCGGCGTGCACCAACGCGGCCTCTGGACTTTTTGAATCGAGTAGACACCAAGCCAAGCCGTAGTGTGCCTCCTCTGGGAAATCCCCACGGGCGATTTGCTGCGTCATCGCTTCCTCGTATAGCTCGCGAGCCTCATCCATCTTGGAAGCGCGCATGAGTTCCGATGCAAATTGCAATTTGACATCAACCAGTTTTGTGTGTTCCGGGCAAATCGCATTTCCGTCATTGATGAGTTCCTTCACGATAGAAAATACAGTTCGATAGTCACCGCTTTCGTACAGTAGACCGGCATAGTCACCCCGAACAAGGAGAGCGTATTGGTTCTTAGCTGGTAGAACCTTTCCTAGGTTATTTAACACCCACTCGTAATTTCTTCGTGCGTTCGGGTAGTCTTTTGCCTGACGAAAAGACAAACCTACGAAGTACTTTTGAATGATTTCGGCTTCCGGACCTTTTCCAGCTAATTTATCTATTTCTAAGTCATTGAAATCGGACCATGTCAATTCTTCAATGTTTTTCTTCTTGCTAAAAATGAGACCGACCTTTGCGACTTGAACGGCCAAAGATTCCCTTGGTAAGAGTCTTTCTCGAATGCGAAGGGCAGCCAACATGAGTGGTATCGCTTCGTCGTGTCGCCGGAGATCGATCAGCAATCGCCCCAAGTGGAACTGCACATCGGCTAGAAACAGTTGATCCTCTGAATTGTCCTCCTTTGGAAACCCGTCCAAAGCTGCCCGGTAAAACTTTTCAGCCTCTCCCAACTTTGTCCGATCATGTTCTAGCCAGCCCCGATAAAATTTATTGACCATCGAGTCACGCGACGACGTCCAACGATCCAAAAATTTTGAATCCGACTGCTCTCGTATTCTGGTTGCCTCATTTAGCAACTCCTGCGATTTGCGGAATTCGCCCGCCGCGCGGTAAGCGTTTGCGATCGCGTCAAACATTTTGGCTTGAACTGCTGGTTGGTTAGCCAGTTCGCTACGAAATCGATCTACCGACCTATCTAACAACGAATTCAAGGTCGGGGGCTCAACCGCCGAACCGCCGCTACTCGTAAGTAAGAAATTAAGCGGATTCGTCGAATGAAAAATCGACTCCAAAGACCTAACGATTTCATTGTTTGCTTGAGACTGTTTGTTCGCTTCCTCCGTTTGGTTCTGTGCTTCCTTTAGTGCGCTATGTGCGGCCAGCCTCGCTTCACGTTCGCTTCTCCAACTACGGGCAACAACCACGGCCGCAATAGACGCTACAAGGGTCGTCGCAATCAGCAGAAAAAAAGTCGAAGCGATCCATCCGAAAAGTCGACGATTTCTCCCAACCCACTTTTTGGCAATCACCCAATTGGAAGCCGGCTTAGAATGGATCGGGTGACCACTTCGGAATCGAACCAGTTCGTCCTTGAGCTCCTTTGCCGTCTGAAATCGCTCCGCAGGATCTTTCTCCAAACACTTCAAACACAACGTGTTCAATTCGAGGGGCAAATTGCGATCCATTCGAATGGGTGCAGGCGGATCCGCATGCAGAACTTGAAAAAGCACGATGCGCGTGTTTCCACGAAATGGAACGTCACCCGTCAAGAGCTGAAAGAAAACCACTCCGAACGAATAGATATCCGTCGTCGATTTCGGTTTGCAGTCGCCACCATTGGCTTGCTCAGGCGACATGTAGGCCGGCGT
>JANLUJ010001146.1:0-4546 GCA_031363425.1 Pirellula sp. | reverse complement strand
CGTACTTGTGATCGTGGCAAACCGCACAACCGCCGGTCAAACCAAGCCATGTTTGAACGGTGGTACTCGTCCTATCAACCGCGTAGCGAAATAGAAATTCGTCGTCGATAGCTCCACCCTCACCTGTTGTCACATTGCAACGGTTGTAGCCAGTAGCAACTTGTTGTGAGAGCGATGGATTGGGTAACATGTCCCCAGCTAACTGCTCGATGGTGAACTGCGAGAAGGGCATGTTGCTGTTAAAGGCATCGACGACCCAATCGCGGTATGCCCAAGCTTGGCGTTCATTGTCCAAGTGCATGCCGTGTGTGTCGCCATAGCGAGCCACGTCGAGCCAATGCTTGGCCATCTCCTCGCCATAGTGCGGCGATGCGAGATACTGTTCTACGAGTTTGCCATAGTTCGTGTCCGTCGGGTTGGCTTCGTAGGTTTCCACGTCGGCTAAACTGGGTGGCAAGCCGGTTAGTGTGAAGGCAAGCCGTCGAACTTGAGTGATCGGATCCGTTGGTCCTTGGGCGATGAGCCCCCTGCGTTGCCGTTCTCGCTCGAGAGACTCATCAATGGAGAACGATTGTGCGTTTGGCGCTGCGATCGGCTCGAAGGACCAGTGCTTTTCGTATTTCGCTCCCTGTCCGATCCAGTTTGCGATCGTTTGCTTTTCAACGTCGGAAAGTTGGCGATTCGATGTTGGAGGGGGCATGACCGAATCGGGGTCGGTGGACTGGATTCGAGCCCAAATGAGACTCTCGTCGAGTTTGCCAGGGACGATGGCATGCTCACCCGAAGCGCGTGGTGCAAGGGCTCCTTCGGAAACATCCAATCGCATTTCGGCCTCACGCGTCTTGGCGTCAGCCCCATGACAGCGAAAGCAGGCGCTCGAGAGGATAGGCCGAATATCTTGATTGAACCGAAGCGAGTCGGACGCTTTTTCCTGCGGATAGGCGGTATAAGCGTTCAAAAAAACGCCCAATAGAAAAAGGGCCAGTCGATGACAAGGCAACAATAGTCGAAGCATGACCTTGCAAAACTCCAGTTTGCGGATTTCAAAAAACGGCGGGCAGCAAGAATTTGGTGACAGTAGAATGGCACATCCCCGCCTGCCCTTGCTTAAGCAGCGGTATCGCTACTGCAACAGTATAGTTAAGTTGTTAGGAGATGGGCAACATGAAAGACTTCATCCACATGAAAGACTTCATCCACATGATAGACATCATCCTGACTCTGGCGAGCGTAGCTGCGCCACTAGACCGAGTTCCATTGGAGTCCCATTGACAAAAACAAGTGGAAGCTGGCCCAAAATCTAGAAAACTATACTTACGCGAGCGACAGACTGAAATCTACCAGTAGCATGGCCCCCTGGGCCGTGCGAAACTCGGGCCGGGGGCCCAAGCTACGGTAAACCAACTCCTGCCGCTCGCCTTTACATCGGAAACATCCTCATGAGATCCATTTTTTGTTTTGCTTGCTGCGCCATCTTGACTGCGTCTTCGCAGGCAACGAGCTACGCAGAAGCCGAATGGGTATTCGAAGTCCAACTTGGTCCGGCGGTTCGGAATGAAACCAAAACGGGTCGCCTGATTGTGTTTCTAATTGCCGAACGATCCAAAGTTCCGAAACAGAGTTCGCCAGTGGATGGACCGTTCTGGGACGATCCACAGCCCCTTTTTGCTACCGATGTCCAACTGGCTGGCAACGACGTAGCCATACTCAATGATAAGTCAGACTGCTTCCCAATTCCGCCCGGTAAGCTATCCCCGGGCAAGTACCGAGCGCAAGCGAGATTGGATGTTTCGCGAGGCAACAGTAACTGGCGTCGGGAGGTAGGTAATCTCTGGTCCGAGGAAGTCTCTTTTGAAGTCACCGATTCAAAGGAAAGGCAAATCGTTCAACTCTCACTTACCAAAGTCGTTCAGCCCCCTTCCGAAAAACAAGTAGATGGAGTGGAGTGGTTTGAAGTTCGTTCCCAATTGCTTTCTCAGTTTCGTGGCTCCAAAGTAATTCCACGAGCTGGGGTCGTGCTGCCGCACGGCTACGATTCTGCGCAAAAGTTCGCCGCCATATACGAAGTACCGGGTTTCGGTGGCGACCATAGCGATGCAGCCGCTAATCGACGTCGCCCCAGCGAGAATAGCGATGCGGCAACTCTGTCTAAATCTTCGTTCCGTATTGTCCTCGACCCTGAAGGACCGAACGGACATTCGCTCTTTGCTGACTCGGCCAACAATGGCCCATGCGGGCAAGCCCTCACTCAAGAACTCATACCGGCCCTCGAAGCGAAGTATCCGCTCATCGCCGCACCGACAGCTCGGCTTCTGCGAGGTCATTCGTCGGGTGGATGGTCGACATTATGGCTCGCAACACGCTATCCAAATGTGTTTGGTGCTGCTTGGTCCAGCGCGCCCGATCCAGTCGATTTTCGTCGCTTTCAAAAAGTGGATATCTACGGCCAACCCAATTTTTATTGCGATACTCAGGGAGCCGACTTACCCAGCTTGCGCAAGGGGGATATTGTCGAAATGACCATTCGACAAGAGTCACGGGGAGAAGATGTGTTGGGTCCTGATAACACGTCCGCGCAGCAATGGGATTCGTGGTTTGCAGCCTTCGGGCCGAGAAATGCGAATCGAAATCCAGCCGCCCTCTTTGATCCAATTAGTGGGAAGATCGATTCCAAGATCGCGGAGTGCTATCAGCAATTCGACATCAGTTATCTCTTGCGAAAAAATCCCACGGAGTTGACCCCCATTTTTCGAAACAACATCCGCTTGGTCGTTGGCACAGAAGATAGTTTCTATCTCAATGAAGCTGTAGCGCTATTGGATGCCGAGTTAACCAAATTGGGTCGAGCGTCAACGGATCGCGGCTACGTCAAGATGATTCCGGGGGACCACGGCTCCATTTTTGGAAGCGAGGCTGTTCGAGATTTTCCTAAGGAGATGCTCGAGCATTTGCGACGCGCAGGACACATCCAATAAGCTGCGCGATGTTCTTGTTTGGACCTCTCAGTCGCACCCGGCAGGTGCGACCTACGGCGCGATCAAACGATCGCTTATTTTTTGGTCGAGATGCAATACAGATTCTTGTTGGATCGAATGAAGATCTCACCGTTGCTGATGGCTGGCGTAGCACTGAAGTCCTCAGTGTCGGTCGTGACTCGATTGACTGCGAGTTGATTGAACTCTTTGCCGGCGCTGAACACGTAAGTTTCGCCGTTGCGGGATGTGAAATACAACTTGCCGTCGGCGACAATCGGCGACCCATAGTCTATTCCTCCAAAGCCGCCACCGCCACCGCCGCGACCCCCTCGTCCGCCACCCCCAGGAGGACCGCCACCGCCGGCACGCCCACCACCCGGAGGGCCACCTGCACCTGGTCCCGCACCACCTGGTCCCGCACCACCTCGACCTTCACCGCCGGGCGCACCAGGTGGGCGTCCCCCGCCGAATCCGCCACCACCACCGAATCCGCCGGGCTCAGGTGCTACTTCCCCGTTCATGCCCTTCATTCGCCCCTCGAAGATCTTTTCCTGTGTCTTGGCATCGACGCAGGATAGGACCTTCCTAGATACGTAATAGAGTCGACCTTCATAGACAATCGGAGAAGCGAAACTCGAGCTATCTCGTCCTTTCCAAACCGTTTTCGATGCGGTGACATCATCCTTGCCGCCGGTTTTGACTGCAACCGAGCCACCGCCTCTTACCTCGACAGCGTAGACGACTTCGCCATCCACTACGACACTGGAGCTAAATTGATCGCCGTTATCCAGGTACATGCAATACCAACCAAACTCACCCGTCTTTGGATTGAGGCCCCAAATTTCGCCAGGGGCACCAATCACTAGTTCCGAATTGCCACCCGCCTTAGCAATCGTTGGTGTTCCCCAAACATTGCCTAACTTGTCAGATGGCAGTCGCCAAAGTTCCTTGCCCGTGTTCTTGTCGAGTCCAATCAAGGCTCGGCCCTCTGGACCAGCAGGAACTATCAACACGTTTTCGTGGACGATTGGGCTTGATGACGAACCCCACCGGCGGTCATCGGATCCTTTGCCAACGCTTGCTTCCCATAATTGCTTGCCCTCAAGGTCGAAAGCCAACACTCCGCTTTTACCAAAGAAAACGTAGACATTTTTGCCGTCAGAGGTAGGTGTGTGGGAAGCGTAACCATGTTGTGGCACGCCCATGCCGCTATATGGATCCTCTGAAACGGTTGAGGACAAAGCTTTTTGCCAGAGAGTTTTACCCGTCAAGCGATCCACGCATACCAGGTGGCGCACTAAATCCTTCACGTCACCTGGCTCGTCTTGGTTGAGACCGTAGCCCGAATAACAGGTTACAAAAACTCTGTTTCCAACCACGATGGGGCAAGAAACCCCAGCACCCGGCAACGGAACCTTCCACTTGAGATTTTCTTTTTCGCTCCAAGTTGTTGGTGTTGTCTCTTTTTCTTCCGATATCCCAGAGCCATTGGGCCCGCGAAATCTAGTCCAATCAGCGAAAGCTGTGCTTTCCTTGCTGAATTGAGTAGCAGTGCATATCAATCCTAAAGC
>JANLUJ010001088.1:0-7616 GCA_031363425.1 Pirellula sp. | reverse complement strand
GGTATCTAGAGTGTAGTCAGACCGAATGGGAGCCCATCGGATCTTGCATCCTTTGCGCTCGCAAAGCTGCTGCCATGGCACAATATTGGAGTGATGCTCCATCTCGGTTAACAGAATTTCATCACCCGGACCGACATTTGTATCGCCCCAAGCATTTGCGATTAAATTGACCGATGCCGTCGCGCCAGAGGTGAAGATCACTTCGTCGGTTTTGGCCGCATTGATAAATCGCCGTACAGCCTCTCGACTCTCTTCGATCCGTTCCGTCGTTCGAACGGCCCATTCATGACCTGACCGATGCACGTTGGCGTAGTGCTCGGCAAACACCCCCGATATCGAATCGATTACCGACTGCGGACGTTGCGACGATGCGGCGTTGTCCAGATAGGCGATCGATAGTCCTTCATGATTTTTCTGTTGTAGGATCGGAAAATCTTGCCGAACCTCTTCGATCCTTGTCAGCAATGGACCTAGGTCTTTGTTGTTCGAAGATCCGGCCAAAGCAATCGCTGCGGTGTTTGCGGTCGATGTAGGTAGTTTGGATTCCGCGTAGGCTCTAATCCGTTTGATCATCGAATGCAAACCGTTGCTTCGAAGTGGCGAAAGGAAGGATCGCAAGTGCATCCCATCGAGTACCGTCTCAATCGGAAATGCTGCAATCTCAGCGGGGGATTTCGCCGAGTAAGCGGACATTAAGACGGCGACGAGACCACGCACCATGGGCGCATCGCTGGACGCCGAAAAGTGGAATAATTTTCCGTCCCAGTTGGGGACGATCCAAACCATGCTTTGACAACCGACCACCCTGAACTCTTCGGTGCAAAACTCCTCAGCGAAATGTGGAAGCGTTTGCCCTAACTCGATGAGGAACTGAATTCGATCTTCGGAAGTCTCTAGATCGTCTATTTCTTCTTGCAGTTCCAATAGGTCGGGGTAAATGAATTGGGTGTCCATCGGTTTGGGGCTCACGTAGGTCCAGCTTTCCTCAGCCGGTCGAAGCAGTCATTTAGTTCGTGAAACGTCAACCTGAGGACAGGCTGACCCACGTGTTTGTCAGCCTGAGGACAGGCCGAATTATTGTGATTTAGAATATACCGAGTTGATCTCGGGCGTCTTCGGTCATTCGGTCTTGCGTCCACGGCGGATCCATCACCACCTTGATGTCGACGGCACCGACTCCTTCGATCGCTTCGATAACTTGGCGGCTGTTTGCGACGAGTTGCGGTCCGGCAGGACACATCGGACTGGTCAATGTCATCTCGACGTTGACGTTCTCCTTTTCTCCCTCACCCGGTTGGATATCGACCACATAAATCAACCCAAGGTCGACAATGTTGACGAATAGCTCTGGGTCAATAACGAGTTTTAGTTGCTCGCGAACATGGTCTTCAGTGATTGGCATTTTATCTCTAGCTCATGGTTTATTATTGAACAAGTTGAACGGCATAGTGCAGCACGGCACTCCGTGCCGTTGCTCCGCCGTTAGTCTCGGCTCGGAGAGCCGAGCTACACTAGGAGCCGAGACACATCAATTGTCTTTCAGTTGAACGAAAACTTCATCGCTTTGAATTTGCACGACATGGGATAACGTTCCCTCTGTCGCAGGCATGCACATTGCGTTACCCGTTTTGACATCGAACTTCGCCCCATGCCGCGGGCATACCAAGCAGTTCCCGTCGAGTTCTCCATCACCAAGTGTTCCACCGTCGTGCGTGCAAAGGTCGTCGATGCAATAAACCTTGCCGTCGGCCAACAACACCAATACAACAAAACGATCACGGACTTCAAATGATGTAGCTTGATTCGGTTTCAGCTCGTTCAACTTGCAAACAAACTCAAACTTGTTCGTACTTAATTCTGCGGTCATTTCCGAATGTGCAACTTTCTAATCGTATTGGCGGACTTGGCGAGCGATTGCGGCTCCTAGAGCTTCGCGAACACTTTCGATCGAAATGCGGTCGAAAATCTGTTGAAAGAACCCTGTGACAATCATTCGAATGGCCTCCTGACGTGTGAATCCTCGCGACCGAGCGTAGAAGATGAGCTCTTCATCGACTCGCCCACTCGTGCTGCCGTGGGTGCATCGAACGTCGTCGGCTTTGATTTCAAGACCTGGAATGGAATCTGCGCGAGCGTTATCACTTAGCAACAGATTGTCGTTGCGCTGGTAACCGTCGGTCTTGTCGGCACCCACATCCACCTTGATCATCCCGCGCCAAACCGTCCGCGATCGATCTTGGAGAACTGCCTTGTAAAGGAAGTCGCTCGTACAGTGAGTGGCTGAATGCCGCTGAACTGTGTTGTAAGTTAAATGCTGGCGATCGCGTGTGAACAAGACTCCGTTCACATGGCTGTTGGCCCCTTTGCCAATCAATGCGACTTGTTGATCCACCTGCGCGAATTTGGAACCAACCGCGGCGATAGTCCATTGAAGGTTTGCATCTTGTCCGATACTGGCTCGCTTGTGGGCAAAGTGCCACGTGTTGCTGCCCCAATCTTGAAGTCCAACAAAACGCAAATTGGAGCGTGCTCCAACAACAAGCTCCAGACCGCCGCAGTGGAAACCGGCCGCTTCGGGTGTCTCGCTACTAGACTCGTAGAGAACCGTTGCTTCTGCACCCTCGTCCAACACAACCAAGGCGTGCGAAACGTCGACGCTGCCGTCTCCCATCGCTGCGTGGATGTGCAACGGCTTGTCGATAACCACGTTCTTTGGCACGTAAAGAAAATAGCCATCGGTCCACATAGCAGCCTGCAATGCGGCGAACCGATCCGAGTTTATATTGATCTGAGCATGCAAATACTTTTTTACGAGCTCTGCATGATCTCGAACGCATCGACTTAACGAGCCGAAAACGACCCCTTTGGCAGCGTATTTTGGGTCCAGTGATTCAGAGGTTACCACACCATTTTCCGAACGTATTAAACCCGCCACTTCAACCCCGTCGAGCAACCGGACCGGCGCATTGGCAACCGATTGCGATTCGGTTTCATCGGTCGGATTGTATTTGGCAAGTTTGAATCCGCGCAGATCGGATCGAAGCCAGTTCTCATCGCGGGGGTTGGGCCAACCCATCGCTTCGAAGGCCGCCCAAGCGTCTTTCCTCGATTGTGTGATCCAAACCGGATCGATACGGCGATCGATGAATTGATCGAAGCCAGCTTGGTCAAAGCCAGCGGTTTCGTTGCGAGCAACAGTCGTTGTCATTTAACCCACCGATCCTTCCATTTGCAGTTGAATCAGTCGGTTCATTTCAACTGCGTATTCCATCGGCAGCTCCTTTACTAGTGGCTCGATAAACCCGCTGACGATCATCGTGCTGGCCTCCGCTTCGCTCATTCCGCGACTCATCAAATAGAACATTTGCTCTTCGCCAATGCGAGACACGCTCGCTTCATGGCCAACGCTCACGTCCTTTTCGAGGATCTCAATGTAGGGATAGGTATCGCTTCGGCTGGCCGGATCCAAGATCAAGGCATCGCATACGACGTTGCACTTCGAGTTCTTGGCTCCTTTCTCGACTCGCACCAAACCGCGATAGCTAGCTCGTCCGCCACCCTTGGAAATGGACTTGCTAATGATCTGTCCGGTTGTGTTCGGAGCGCAGTGAACAAGCTTGGCACCCGCATCTTGATGTTGGCCCTTGGCAGCGAACGCGATAGAAAGGATTTCTCCGTGCGCACCAGGCTCAAGCATATACACCGACGGATACTTCATTGTAAGCTTGCTGCCCAAGTTTCCGTCCACCCATTCCATGGTTGCGTCGGCGTAAGCCACTGCTCGTTTGGTGACCAAGTTGTAAATATTATTGGCCCAGTTTTGGATCGTGGTATATCGACAACGGCTGCCACGCTTGCAAATGATCTCTACCACCGCAGAGTGCAGCGATTCCGAGGTGTACATCGGAGCAGTGCAACCCTCGACGTAGTAAACCGATGCGCCTTCGTCGACGATAATAAGCGTCCGTTCGAATTGGCCCATGTTCTCTGCGTTGATGCGGAAGTATGCTTGCAGAGGAAACTCAATCTTGACCCCTTTGGGGACATAAATGAACGAACCACCCGACCAAACAGCAGAGTTGAGAGCCGCAAACTTATTGTCCGTCGATGGGATGATCGTTCCGAAGTATTCTTTGACCAGTTCAGGATAGTCGCGAACGGCTGAATCGGTATCGGTAAAGATAACGCCTTGGTCAGCAAGGTCTTGCTTGAGCGAACCGTACACCACTTCGCTTTCGAATTGAGCCTTCACACCTGACAAGAACTTCTTTTCTGCTTCGGGGATACCGAGTTTGTCAAACGTATCTTTGATTTCCTTTGGAACCTCGTCCCATGTTTTTCCCTGTTTGTCGGTCGGTTTCAAATAATAAAAGATATCTTGGAAGTTGATGTCGATCGCACCACCCCACTTGGGCATAGGCTTGGAGTTAAAAATCTCCAGGCCTTTGAGGCGATAGTCCCGCATCCAAGCCGGTTCGTTCTTCATTTCCGAAATTTGATTGACTATCTCGGCGTCGACCCCCTTTCGGGCCTTGAAGACCGCTTTGCTCTCGGTTCGGAAATCGTATTTATTGATTTCGCCGACCGATTCATTCGCTGCTATATCTGTTGACATTATGTGCGTTTCTTTAAGGTGTTTGGAAGGTCACTTGATTCGTGGACGAGCGATCTGCTAGACAGCAACCGCTTCCTCTTTGCCAAGCATTTCTTGATTGGCCGCCTCGGCGTCTGGGTATGTTTTTCGGATGCGTTCATAACCGTGGTCATGCAGTTCGCGAGCCAGTTCCGGTCCGCCCGTCTCTACGATTCGGCCACCGAGCATCACGTGTGTGAATTGTGGCTTGTTGTGCTCAAGGAGTTTGTCGTGGTGCGTAATGATCAATAGCCCCATTTTGTCACGACCGATTTCAGCGATCGAAGCACTTGCAAGTTTCACTGCGTCCGCGTCAAGACCGCTATCGGTTTCGTCGAGAATAGAGAATTTAGGCAACAACATGGCCATCGTTAAAATCTCGGCCCGTTTCATTTCGCCACCGGAGAAACCATCGTTGACGTAACGGCGAGCGAACTCCGAATCCATCTTTAGCTGTTCCATTTTCGACTTCAATTCCTTGCGGAACTCACGCATGGGAATCAAATCCTCGCCTTCCTTACGATCAGGACGTCGAACGTTGGTCGTCGCATGTCTAAGGAAGTCGGCGGTCTTGACGCCCGGAATCGCAATGGGGCGTTGGAACGCCATGAAGATACCAGCCCGGGCGCGTTGATCGGCTTCCCACTGGGTGATGTTTTGATCGTCGAGATAGATCGCTCCCTCGGTAATTTCGTAGTTGGGATGGCCCGCGATAGCCAATCCAAGCGTGCTCTTTCCAGAGCCGTTTGGGCCCATGAGCGCGTGAGTCTCGCCGAACTTTATTTCCAAGTTAACGCCGCGTAGAATCGCTTTTCCGTCGACAGCGACATGCAAATTTTCGATTCGGAGTTTGTGTGACATCTGTACTTTCGATCCAAGGTCAATTTGAAAAATGGTAGTAAACTAGAAACTTAATATCGATGTTGGACAATCAACTCGTCGCACCTGCTACGGTAACCGTCGGTTTGAACTGGCAACAACTGTGGCCATCCAGGCGACACTGAGACAACTCCATTTCCTGTCCCAACGCTGTGCTCAAAACTTTCGTTTCCATATTGCACACGCTCCGATCATGCTCATGACCAACCAAGTCAGGGTAAGGGCACGCTTGTACCTCGAGGATCGGCAATCCAATGCCACTAGTCATACAAGTCGGAATCTTTCGATTCGTTAAAAGCCCTGCCATCAACTGCATGCGATCCTCGAGCGAACCGTCGGCCAACTGCTGCCGAAAAGAGCCCCCCATACGCTCCGATACCCGCTCGATCAACGTCGATTTCACCTCGAGGGAATCAATCATTTTGATCTCGTTCCACAATGCAATCGCCAAATCGCTATAGGTCACGCCTGCTTGTTGTGCACCCTTAGTCGTCAAGAAGTAGTTGAACGAAGGCCTTCCGCGGCCAACTCCCTGCTTGCGACGCTCAATCAAACCGGATTCCTCAAGCCGATCGAGTCGCTGCCTAATGGCCGTCGCAGTCACTTCCAACCGCTCCATCAAGTCCGTTACGGACAACCCAGCCTGACGCCGGAGTAGGTCCAAAACAAGCTGGTCCACAGGCCGAGTCGGAGAGTCGACGGTTTGGGTTTTGAGTTCCATAGGAATCACAGGTTTGCTAGCAAAATGCGGTAAATTTCACCAAAGGAGTGGTGCAATTGCCATAGAAGTGTACCCAAACGGCTAATTTAGACAAGCTGCATTGCGAATAAAGTTCTGTCGGCCCTTCGCCTCAAACGCGACCGAGGCGGTCAAGGGCTTCCTCTGCCCAAGGACTTTGTGGCGACAGCTGCAAGAATCGAATCCAGTGCCTAGCAGCTTGATCGCTATCGGCGACTTCGTCGAGGCACTTTGCCAGATGATAGTGAACGTCTGGATAACGGTCGTCTCGCGATAACGCACCTTGAAAGGCTGCAATCGCAAGGATTGTTTGGCCTGCTTCGGCCAACACGCAGCCCAGATTTGCTCGAGCCTCGATGAAATCTTCGTCTAACTCGATCGCATTGTAATAGCGTTCGCGCGCCGCCGAGCTATCGCCGGTCCGAAAGAGCAACTCCGCCAGCTGAAAGCAGATTTCTGCGGTCATGCCATAGCGGGCGAGAATAATACGGTACCAGCCGATGGACTGTTCCAGTCTTCCTGCATCTTCAAGCTCTTCGGCTGCATGCAGCATTTCATCGCGTGTCCAATGCTGCACGTCGCCCGAATGGTTATCCGAAAAAGTGGACTCCGATCCGCTCGAAGGTTCATAGAACAATATGTTTGACTTAAGCGGAAACGTGGCTACCGGAAGCGAACTATACGTGTTTAACTCCAGGGCATCTTCCGATTCTGTTTTGTCAAAGTCGAGATGCAATTGACCGTTCGCGCCAAGCAGTTGGTCTCCATGTCGTAGTAGCAATCTGCGGCCGTCAACGACTAGATTCAGCTCCATCAAAGAGCGGTTCTCAACCCAGGGCGCAAAATCACTCAACTGTCGCTTGATGTCCGTTGGGTGTGCGCCACGTGCAATCCAATTCGCAAGCTGCCGTGCATTCTGAACTTGCACAAAATTGAAGTACGGCAATCGATGGGCGACCTTGGTACTCGCGAGCAATCCCATTCGATACCATCGACGAATATTTCGAACAGGGGTCTTTAGCAATCCAGCCATCATCGCTGGTGTATAAAGCTGCATGTTCGTTGTGTCGTCGACCACACCCAATTGTTGCCAGAGTTCGTGTTCATGAATGAGAGTCGTTCGGCCCTCGCGCAATCCGCGACGAATCGACTCACTCAAAATGGCCGAAAGGTCCTCGGCCGGCAATTCGTCCGCTCCGATAATAACGAGATCTACGTCGCCTGTGAGTCGTTCCTGCGGGTTACCTCCATGATCTCTCGCGATCTGCATAGCCTCTTTTCGTGGCAATGCACCGAGCTTGCCGACGAATGCGATGCGTTTGCCGTGCAAAATGGAATCGCGAAAAATCTGTTTTCAATGTTTTG
>JANLUJ010001082.1:0-4614 GCA_031363425.1 Pirellula sp. | reverse complement strand
TACCAAGAACTCGACGACCAAGAATCGGATCAGGCCGGATGACCTAGGTCGAAAAATCGGTTCCGCTATTGCGTGGGAAAGCAATTACGA
This sequence comes from Pirellula sp., assembly GCA_031363425.1. Lineage (GTDB taxonomy): Bacteria > Planctomycetota > Planctomycetia > Pirellulales > Pirellulaceae > JBKCUI01. The sequence continues at coordinate 4,524 of JANLUJ010001082.1, read as the reverse complement.
CACAGCCTTGGCAAAGTCGAAAGAGACAGGCAAACCAATTTTTTGGTACGTGCAATCGGTGCCTGGAACTTTTATGGACCGCAAAGACGTTATCAACGACTACATGTTGGCAGGTCCATTCAGTTGGCCTTCGATTGTCGCATTGATCAATCGGAATTGTGTACCTTTGAGAACTATACCGAATGCTACACTTTCGGCCAAGTTTCAACTGAAAGTATACAGTTTTGTAGAGCCTGGGTTTTTGATCGTCCGGCCGGACGAAGTAGTAACTCTGCTTGCAAACCGATTGACGACGCTTCATCCCCGATGGATCTTCAAAATCTTGGCAGATGCCCTTGGGGATCGTACGAACTGGGAAGAAAACAAGGGCAACAAAGCCGATTCCGTAGAAACGAAGAGTTGGGAGAAAGCAATTGCATCCAATTGGCAACTGGAAGAGTCGTCCGTGGAGAACTTGCTAAAGAGCAAATCGATGGAGGCAAAACTACTCGCGGGCATGTTTGTGTTTCGAATGGGTAGGCAAGATGAAGCGAAACGCATCTGGCAAGAGTCTTCTTTGGCGCATCCCGATCATCCACTGGCATGGAAGGCAGCTTGCGAAGCCCAGGGAATTGGCCCTTTCTGTCGCGGGTTTGAAGTGTTCGATAGTTTGCCGGAATCTTCGTTTGCGATTGCTAACAAATTGGATATTTCGAGTACCGCGTTGGCTGGAACGTTTACCGAAGCCGAGTTATGGCAGCGAAGTGTAAATTTTCTGCTGGGTATGCAGAGCGAACGAGGCGGCATATTCGATAGTGACTATGATTTCGGTGGTGTAGACAGTATGCCAAACGTTTTCACGGCGGTGACCTCCCTGGTCGGGATGGCATTGATCGAAGCCGAACGAAAGTCCTTTGACCCGAAACGAAAGAAAGAAATCCGATTCGGCCTAGATCGGGCAGTTGCCTTTGTGTCTCAAGACCTCAATTTGAACTTGAATGACCTAGATGAAATACTTTGGGCGCAGTCGTATCGTGTTCGCTTTTTGGCAGCCATGCAGCAACAATCAAACGACAATAGTCTTGCAAGTGCGTTACAGAACGCAGTGCAACAATTGGAAACTCTACAATTGCGTAATGGCGGTTGGTTTCATGAATATGCGAATTCGTTTGTGTCAGGTACGGCGCTGACGGCATTGTACGATGCAAGCCAAGCCGGCGCAACGGTCGATAGTACAAAAGTCGGTTTGGGCTTGAAACGGCTGTCCTCTCAACGATATTCAAATGGGGCCTATCCCTATGCAACTCGCAAGGAAGCGGCAAGCGATGAAGGAACCGAAAAAGATTTGGCTGCTGCCGGCGGAAGGATTTCAATCTGCGAATTGGCTCGTCGACGTTGGGGCGAGGTTTCCGACGCAGAGTTCGTTGCGTCAGTGACCAAGTCAATGGACTACCACGATTTGTTGGCAAAGGGTTACAAATACGACAATCACACGTCAACGCTCGCGTACGGCGGTTTCTTTTTTTGGTACGACATGCAAGCGAGGAGTGAAGCTATCCATTTGATTGAGAACCGGGTGGAAAGACACAAACTCGCAGCGAAGCAACGAGAGTTAATTCTCACGCTCCCTGAGATCGACGGCTGTTTCGTCGATTCGCACGAACTTGGCCGATGCTATGGGACCGCGATGGCTTTATTAAGCTTGAGTCTGCTAGAAAGGTGATTGAGACCAAGTGCAAAAGCGATCACCTTCATGCTTGAAAGTTCTGTTTTGCCGAGGTTCCGTTGAGGGCGATGATGGCCCAAATACCAAATGGCATTCCAAGAACATAGCAGGAACTGAGGCAGGGAATGCACATGAGGATCGCTCCAATTTTGGCAATGCCTATCCCCTTCCTTCGAAGCATATTGATTCCTGACCATGCGACCAAGATCTGTAGAAATCCAGAGATGGAGGTTACGATGAGTAGCCCCCAGTAGCCAATGTAAAACCCGCCACGTTCAGCGTCAGTTGCGTTAGGGGGAGGTACGGCTTTGCCGCTGAGAAACTGTATAGCCCCGCCTGCAATGGTCAAAAGCGACCATCCGATTCCCAAAACTGCTAGTACTATGAAAAGGATTCCAAGAATGGTGAATTGGGTGGAGGATCCGTTTCCATTCGAATCCGATGGGTTGGAATTCTGCGGGCGGTAGGGATTCGAATTTTCGAACTGGGAAAAAGACATTTTGGAAATAGCTCTTTCGTTTTAGATCCGTTGCTTAGGCTGATGCACTGACATGGTATTCGTTTTCTTGATGTCCGGCTGAGGACAGCCGGACCCACTAATCCCTGCGACGGCGTTGCTCGTTCGCGTTACCGCTTTTAAGTTTCGGCTTGGTCATAACAAGGCGATGGCTTTCAGGTCCCAGTAAATCGTCTAATCGCGATCGCAACTCGGGCGCGATCGCAATTTTTTGTTTTTCGGACTTAACGTGAACCGTTTCGCCCGTTCCAAGGCGGACGGCCACAAACACATCACGCTGTCCAGGGTAGCCTTTGAGTATCTCTCGGATTTTTTTTATCAACTCTGGTTTGTGCTTGGTCTCGTCGTAGAGGATATGAATTCCCGTTGTGAATTTGGTATCGGCCTCTTCGATCGGCATTAGCTCATTGACGATGAAACTGACTTCATCCTCTTCGCCTTTCTTGTCAACCGTGCCACGCACGAGGACCACGGCATCCGGTTGGATAAGTTCGCCATATTTTTCGTACCCGTCTGGCCAACAAATGCTTCGAACGTACCCGTCCATATCCTCCAAGTCGAAATTAGCGTATTTGGAGGATTTACCTGGTTTTGGATTGCGAGTCTGAGCAATCTTGATCGACGAGATCATGCCCCCTATCAACACCTCATCGCGATTTTGGGCGGACTTTACGGTCGACGAAGTGTGAGAGCAAAACGCCTTCAAAATCTTGTCGTACTCGGATAGCGGGTGGGCAGACAGGTAAAATCCAAGCACCTCCTTTTCCATAACCAGTTTCTCTTTGTCTGGGTATTCAGGCACATCTGGCAGTGTGATTTTGACGTCTTCTACGACCTCTTCAAAATCGTCGAACAAGCTCATTTGGCCGCTCTTCCGATCCTTTAGCTTCGATGCGCCACCTTGAAGGGCTTTTTCTACGACAGCCATCATTTGCGATCGCCGCGCACGGAAGCAATCCATGGCGCCAGCTTTGATGAGGGTCTCAATGGCAGCCCTTCCGCATTGAGAGACGTCGACTCTTTCGCAAAAGCAGAAGATGTCCTTGAATGGTCCGTTCTTGTCTCTTTCTTTGGCGATGGCTTCTGCAGCAGAACTGCCGCAGCCCTTCACTGCAGATAATCCGAAGTAGATCTTGCCGTCGCGCACGCTAAACTCGGAGCGGCATGAATTCACGTTAGGATAATCAACGGAGATGTTCATTCGCTGGCAGTCTTCTAAATGCTCAACGAGCGAGTCTTTTCTCTTGAAGTTCCGGCCAGGAATATCGCCCGTCAGCAAGGCCGCCATAAACTCGACTTTGTAATGCGCCTTGAGGTAAGCCGTCTGGTAGGCGATCAGTGCATAAGCGGTCGAATGGCTCTTGTTGAAACCGTAGCCGGCGAATTTCAGGATCATGTTCCAGAAGTCTTCGGCTTCCTTTTTGGTGAGCCCTTTTTCCTGGCATCCGCCAAAAAATTTCTCCGCATTGGCGGCGATGAGAGATTCTTTTTTCTTGCTAATCGCCTTGATGCAAGTGTATGCTTTTGCCAACTCGATACCACCGAGCCCATTCAGAATCCGCATGACCTGTTCCTGGTAGACCATTACTCCATTTGTTTCAGCGAGGATTTCCTCGAGAACTGGATGGATGTATTCCGCCTGCTTCTTTTTGTTCTTGACGGCGACATACTCGTCAACCATTCCACCCTCAAGCGGACCCGGTCGATAGAGTGCATTGGTTGCGATGATATCGCTGAAATGATCCGGCTTCATGCGCTGTAAAAGGTCTCGAATACCTCCACTCTCCAGTTGAAATACGCCCTTGGTTTCGCCTCGCTTTAACAAGTCAAAGGTGGCGACGTCGTCGAGAGGGAAATCAAGTGGATCGATCCGTTGGCCTGTGGTCTGTTCGATGATGTCCATTGACTTGGACAAGATCGTGAGATTACGAAGCCCAAGAAAGTCCATCTTCAATAGACCAGCCGCTTCAACGTCTCCCATCGACCATTGCGTAATAATGTCTTCTTTGCCTGCGACTCGCATCAACGGAACGTACTCAGTCAGTGGCTTGTCGGCTATCACGACCGCTGCCGCGTGAGTTCCAATATTGCGAGCCATCCCCTCCAATTTGCTCGCAAAATCAATTACTTCTCGAACATCCGGGTCATTGTCGTAGAGTCGTTTAAGGTCTTCACTATCTTCGAGCGCACTTTTGATCGTGACCTTGGGATCGTCTGGCACCAACTCGCTGATTTCCGAAACGCGACTGAGCGGCATGCCTAATGTTCGCCCTACGTCTTTGATCGCTCCTCGAGCTTTGAG
>JANLUJ010001073.1:0-4661 GCA_031363425.1 Pirellula sp. | reverse complement strand
CACCCCCAGCGCTAGTAATCGCAACATGGTATTGGCCGTTCGAGATCAAATGCGCTTCTGGGACAGACGTACTTGGCTCGGTTAGTACGCGCATCGAACCTGTTTCGTCCGTGGCGGCAATCCGAGTCGCATTGGCTTCGTTTGCATGCGGAAAAATGGGGACGGTCGTTCTTGGAACCCGTTCTTGGAGCAATAAATCAGTCGAACGAAACGCCAGATCGAGGTTGAATCGCTGTTGCATCGGTTTGTCGAGCAGTACGTATGCAAATGACAGAAGACTCATGCTAGCATGATGCGCCATATACTGCCGTACCGTAACACTTTGGGAACCAGGCGGCAATCGCGATGGCGTATAATCAATCGCTTCATAAAACCCATAGGTTCCCGCTCTGCCGTCCCGATCGAGTCGCTCTAGATTCTTGCAAGCTGCATCTGGCGATACCATCAAAGCCATCGTGCACGCATACGGTGCAATAACCAAATCATCTGCAAGGCCGCGTTTTAATCCCAGCCCGGGTACTCCAAAAGCGCGGTATTGGTAATTGGCATGCAAGTCAAATGCGTTGTATCCTGACTCAGAGATTCCCCATGGTACGCCGCGTTGACGACCATATTCGATTTGCCTCGATACGACTGCCTGATACGTTTGATCGAGCAAAGTATGCTCGTACGTTGGCATAACCAATAGCGGCATCAAGTACTCGAACATCGAACCGCTCCAACTCAGTAGCGCAGGCTCGCCTTTTGTGCTAGTCAGAAGTCGCCCAAGTGCGAACCAATGTTCCTGGCCTAATTGCCCTTGTGCAATCAGCACATAAGTAGCCAGACGAGCTTCGGAGGCCAACATGTCATAACAGCTGGCGTCGAGCCGATTCTCGGTGACATTAAACCCTATAGCAAATAGATCTCGTAAATTGCTTTGGAGAAAGCTAAAGTCCATATCTGCGAACTCGCGACACTCCATGCTCAGTTGCTCCAGCATCCGTATGCGTTTACTTGCAAATTGGGCGGAACTCATGATCGCACTGCTCAGTTCGCTTAACCACGTCTGCGCAGCTTGGTCTTCTTTGGAATTGAGGCCGCTTGCGCCGGGCAGCCCAGAACGAATGGATTCGATCAATGGGCTGAGCGAATCAGGCAACGTAGCAATACTTCGCAAAATTGGATTGGTTCCGAGAAATTCCAGTTCCAAACGCAGCTTGGCAAGTCGCTCCACTTGTACCGGCGATCCCAACTGCCATACAGAGTCCGAAGGCGGAACCACGGTAGTCCACTGCGCCAGCGATTGCAAATCAGCTAGATGGTCATCACAGGTTTCCGCAAACGCGTTTGCCCAAGTTGTTGTGTCCATGTTGATGGACATCCGGTTTTGCAGTTCTGCGACTTCTCTTTTGAATCGTGGCAAGGCCTCCAAAGCAGACCTCAATTTGGCACTCTGCTTGGAGAGCGTTTCCATCTGCATTTCAATTCGCCGGTAGCTCGCATTTCCACTCAGTCGTACTGTGTTGTCGCCGACTTTGGCTTGGTTGATGGAAGACTCTTGGATCAGTACGCTGAGCGTATCAAACAATCCGTCGAACAAACGAGGAGGAACAATTGGTGCATCTATCATTTGCTGGAAACCAGCCCCCAGCACCACCAAATGTCCCGCCAGGTTACCGCTGTCAACCGTGGACACGTATCGAGGCAGCAAGGGCGCGAGCGTTCTTGTGTCATACCAATTAAAGAAATGGCCGCGATGACGTTCCAATATCGCCATCGTACCAAAGGTCTTTTGAGTCCGCCTTAGGAGACGCTCCACAGAGCAATATCCAAAGTCGTATGCAGCCAAATCGGCCAAGAGCGCCATCCCGATGTTGGTTGGGCTAGTGCGTGACGCAATAACTTCGGTTGGGTTTACGTGAACGTTGTCGGGCGGAAGCCAATTGTCGTTGGCAGTAACAAAGGTTTCAAAGTACCGCCACGTTCTTCGGGCCATTATTCTCAGGAAAATGCGTTGTGAATCTCGAAGTCGAATGCTTTTCGGTGGGATGGGGCGGCTAATCCACCATGCAATTGCAGGTGAACCAATCCAAATGCAAAGGAGCGGAGATGCCGTCATCCAAACACTGGGGTTCCAAAAGGCTATCCCGACCCAAGCCAATGCGGCTGTCAATGGCGCGACTAACATCGTTCGAAAAAAACCAATCAAATCCGATCGGGCAAGCCTTTCCGAGTCACTCGATGTTCGCCATTCGAGCAATTGGCGTTTTGTCCAGTGGACACGAACCAATGTTCGCACTATTGCGTCCAGGCTTACGTAGACATCGTACGGCAAAAACAAAAGTGTCATGAAGCACTGAGCAATGGGGCGAACAAGCGCATGCATCGCGGCCATCATATGGGTCGCAACCGACAGATCCGTTGGTTTGAAAGCAAAATCGATTAGCGCAGCCATAATCCGCGGCGCGGTCACCACGATGACGACGAACCACGTCATTGCGAGGGCAACAGATGGAGTCGCAAAAAACCAAGTTAGCAATAAAACCGCCAACATCGACAGCGGCGTCAGGCTTCGACGTAGGTTATCGAATATCTTCCACCGGGACAGAGCCGAAATCGGATTGAGCATGGATGCAGAATTTTTGGAACGTACCCGCGGCAGCATCCAACCAGCGATCTGCCAGTCGCCTCGCATCCATCGATGCCGACGACTTACATCGGCCGCATAGCTAGACGGATGATCTTCATACAATGTGACGTCGCTGAGCAAAGCAGACCTGCCGAAACAACTTTCCAAAAGATCATGGCTCAAGATGGCGTTTTCAGGGAAATTGCCACAGAACTTCTCAAATGCTTCTACGTCGTAGATGCCCTTCCCAATAAACGATCCCTCACCAAAGAGATCTTGATAGACATCGGAAACGACTCGTGTATATGGATCGATGCTCGGATCAGAGCCTAACAATCGCACGAACCAGGACCGGCGCGAACTTGACATACTGACCGCGACCCGTGGTTGCAAAATGGTGTATCCGTCCGTGACGCGACCACTTGTCTTGTCAACAAAAGGACGATTCAATGGATGCGCCATCGCCTCGACCATTTTGCGAGCAGCGTCGCGAGGTAATTGGGTATCTGTGTCGAGCGTGATCACGTACGGCACTCCATTCAAATCATCTAAATTGCCGGCCGACGCTGAAAAGCGGTCGACAGCGCCTCGCAATGTTGCGTTCAAGTCCGCGAGCTTGCCTCGCTTGCGTTCGTAACCCATCCAAACACCTTCCGCCTCATTCCATTTCCTATTGCGATGCAGCAAGAAGAACGTGTCTTTTTCCTCATACGAATAGAGGCGATTGAGTCGCTCAATTCCTTGCCGAGCCTGTTCGACCAAGTCATTGTCGCTCGGCATCGACTCTGAATCTGCATCCTCGAAGTCGGTCAGCAATGCATATTGGAGGCACCGGTCGCGGTTAGCCAAGGAACGGATTTCTAGACCTTCCAGGAGGCGGTCGATGGAATCAGAGCCCGATAGCATCGTAGGCACGACAACCAAGGCTCGGTGTTCGGATGGAATGCCTTTGCGAAAGTCCATCCGTGGCAATGCGTTGGGACGCAAGAGAACTGTCGCTAGCCAGTTCACCATTCCAAGACCAAATTGGATCGCGCACATGAGAACTGGAATAGCTATCATCGCAGTCCAAGTACGTGAACTGAGTCTCCAGTCACCAACGCTAAATACCCATTTTACGGCGATCACGGCAAAGAGAAATACAGAGCCAAGATAGATGGACAATGGGAAGGCGCGTCGAAATTTTTCGACGACGACCGACGCAGTAAGTCGCATCCGTACCATCCGTTCGAGGGCTGGTCGCCCTTGGTCAACGAGATAGTATCCGACATGGCGAGACCTGGGGTCCGTGGCTCTCGCGTGTTCGTTTTCGGATAGCTGAACAGCCCGAAAAGCAACATCGAATTCAGAAAACGAAGACCGTTTGGCAATGGCTTCGACGGCATGACGATAACGATTACGAGTCTGAAAATCCATTCCAGCATAGATACACGCAGGATCGCGATTAAGTGTTTGTTCGACCAGACTCTGCTTCGCTACAAACTGTGGCCAATCATTGACACTTAAAAATCGCAGACTGGTGATGCAGTTGCCAACAGAGATTTGTTCGGCGGCTTGCGCTTGACCTTCGTCGAGTACTAGTTGCTCTGTAGTCTGGCCAGAGTCAGCAAGTCGGTGTTCGAGCCAACTGTGGACCAACGCAAAGTTCGGATTCTGTCCATGTAGATGACGCGTCAAGTCGGCAAGGAACGCGCCCGATAGAGAGGGGTTAGCGCGAGCCATATCCGCCAAAACAAGTATCAAATCGGATGGGCATTGCTCGACTGTTGCAATCATCTGCTCTGCCCAATCTGCGGCAAGGTCTCGATCGCGACGCGCTATGGCAATTCGGCCCGCCACGCGTCGCAAGTTCTCAATAAGCGCTAACCGAATCATCAACGGAACCGCCCACAATTCTCCTAATTGCAACGGTACTACCGACTGATAGGCGGTGATGAAGCCATCGAGCGACTGCGAATCAACGCGTCCATCCGTATGCGCGATCAATTCGAGCGCAATACCGTAAACCCGAGGGTAGTCCGCGGCCGAACCATTTGTTAGCCTGGGCAAT
>JANLUJ010001068.1:0-2705 GCA_031363425.1 Pirellula sp. | reverse complement strand
CGAGAACAACCTCGACATTGCTCGTGATCGCGGCCAATGGACTTCGAAGTTGGTGGGCAGAATTCGCGATCCAGTCTTCGTTGGCTTTCAGCTGGGACCTTACTCGTGCGAGCAGTGAGTTAACGGTCCCGGCGAAGCTATCCAATTCATCTCCGCTCCCTCTCAATCCAAGCAACTGTGACCGGTCGGTTACAGAGAGCTTTGCTGCCTGCGTTGTCAAATCGGTGAGTGGATTGAGCAACTGAGCGGAAAGGACCAGCGATACGATTGGGCCAAGAATCACTACGATGAGAAATATCCAAAGCAACAATCGATCGAGCTGCGACAAAGAGTCTTCGACCAATTCCAGGGAGCAGCCTACCTGAACCCATCCGCTCGGTACACTCTTGTTAAGCGAGGTGGAGTGGTAGAACGGCCTGTTGAGAAAACGATATTTCCCAATCTCTTGAAGATCCGCATTCCCATCTGGCGCAGCGTGCATCGAGTCGGGAACGCTGATGGATTCCCACGATAGATTCATCTTTTCATCGAAGACCCTAAGAAACCAATGGTGCAACTCATGTGTGGCGGCATGTCGATTCCAAACTTGCGCACGCTCAGGTCCTATTGTTCCAACAAACGACTCTAGCTGTTCCACGAACTCTTGGGCATCATCGCGTAAATCCAAATTGGTCCTGTTAACCAGCAATATCGAAGCGACATTCCGAAATGCGAAACCGACAGCCAACGCCGTCGTCAGAATAAACAAAGTTAAGATGACTGCGGTGCGAACGCGAAAGGAGTACTTCCCCCAATGCCGCATCCGAGTTTGCCCAAGCATGTTTTCGGATTCGGATTCAGACTTGTCCTTCAGTTCATGCATTGCTCTGTCCGAGACGTAGGTTCCGACTCAGAAAGCATGTATCCACGTCCTCGAATAGTATGGATTAACGACTGATCAAAACCGCGATCCAATTTGCTTCGCAATCGATTGATATGAACTTCAATGACGTTCGTTTCTCCCTCCCACGTCGTTTCCCAAAGTTGGTGGCAAAGCATCTTTCTCGTGAGCACTTGGTTTTCGTGCCTGATAAAGAGTTCAATCAACGACGTCTCCGTGGGCGATAATTTGAGTTCCTTTCCCTCCCGGAAGACACGGCGAGTGGTCAAATCCAATAGCAGTGGTCCGAATGTGAGCGTACTCCCCTCAATGCGATGGTTGCGTCGGGTGATTGCTGTAATTCGTGCAATCAATTCCAGCATTTCAAATGGTTTTACCAGATAGTCGTCGGCGCCTTCGTTCAAACCATCTACCCGATTTTCCAGCGAACCAAGTGCTGTCAGAATCAAAACGGGGGTGGGGTCGCGTTGTGCACGAATCGATTTAAGAACGTCCAATCCATTTTCACCCGACAACATCAAGTCCAAGACGACCGCATCTGGCCGTCGATCTCGAATCGCATGAATTGCTGCCGCGACTGTCGAAACTATTTCACATTTAATACCCTGATCTGCCATGCCTTCCAAAATCGCATTGGATAAACTGGGATCATCTTCTACCAAAAGTATGTTTATTGCCATAAGCTAACCAACAGAGTGGTTACCTTTCTTGGTCGCGTGTCCAAATGTTACGGATTGCAATAGTGCGGCTGCAAAGCCAACCAAATCTCGGCGATCTTTTGTATGGTTCAACATCGGTTGGAAATCATGCGACGCTTCTGCAAGTTCTAGCAAAGACGGAGCGATACCAAATGGCCGCATACCCCGGGGCATTTTTTTGATCAAAAACTGCATTGCCTCCGCCGGTCTTCCAACTCGCGTAAGCAAGTCTGCGTACGTTTCGATGGCAACCGTGCCATGCTCTTGCGGATCGAGAGACTCCGCTTTCTGCAAAAACATTTTCAATGCGGCGTCGACATGCTCTCCTAATAACGCTCGAAACATAGCCAACGACATGGGAAATAGATCTGCGAAGGGCTCTTCGCTCGGATACTGATACTGAGAATGAAGTTGACGACCGTATTGAGCCAGGTCGACCGCGAGCCTCAATTGTCGTTCGTCGTCTAGAATTCTAGCAAAACGGACCGTCGAGGATAAATGACTCGTATCCAAGTGATAGGTTCCATCTCGCAGCAATGTTGGTCGGGTCGCTAAGAGTGCCTCAAGGGATGTTGCAGCCTGCACGTCGCTTGCAGCATCACTTTTTTCTCGTCGTACCAGGTCCGATTTCACACTTGACAATAATTCCGCATGAACATGTTCTACCAATGTACCAACTGCGGCTTGCTGGTCGGCCCTACCTCGCATCGAAACCGCGGAGTCAAGCATAGTAATCGTATTGCAAGTTCCTCGCATTTCAAGAGACAGTTTCGTTCCTCGACCAATGTCGATCGCTTCGTGCACCAGAAGCCCCAACACGGTATCCAGATTATCCTGGGTAACGGGAACATCGAGCATGGCGTTCGCGGTCGCTTGACGATCCCCGACCGCTCGCATGTACATCCAACCCTCTTGCAAATTTCCTTTGCGTATCAAGGCGGTCCCAACTTCGGTGCATGCCCCAAGAAGCATTTTGTCTAACTTGTCCTGCAGTTCCGGCGACATGGCTTCCTGTTGTGTCGAATCGTGTGCTCCGGTCAAATCGGTATGGACTGCCGGTAGCCCAAGCTCGATTCGATGTAGCATCTTGAGTGATTCGAATAGCTCCGGATATCTTGCCTCGCGTC
>JANLUJ010001058.1:0-4510 GCA_031363425.1 Pirellula sp. | reverse complement strand
TCAGCAACTCTTTTTGTGTGCCATTGAATGTTACATATCCACCCAGCTCACCGGCTTTTGGCCCAATCTCAACGATGCGATCCGCAATTCGCATGAGATGCGGCTCGTGCTCGACCAATATTACCGTGTTACCTCTGTCTCGGAGCCCGAGAATTGCATTTGCTATTCGTTCGGTGTCTTGCGGATGCAAGCCCACTGTAGGCTCATCAAAAACGTAAAGCATATCAACTAAACTGGAACCTAACAAAGTGGTCATCATTACTCGTTGTGCCTCACCGCTGCTCAACGTGTGAAGCGGTCTAGCCAAACAGAGATAGTCAAGGCCGACAGAACGCAGGTACTCCATTCTGGCAATGACTTGTCGTTGTGGCTCGGATGCGACGTAGCGAACGCGCTTCTCTGCCGCCAGCATCTCAATGAAACAGTCCTCCGATTCAACGCCACTTGTAAGCAATCGCATCAGCTCATCTATTGTCAGTTCACACAGTTGTGCAAAGGTCTTCCCGAAAAGTGTGTACGCCAACGCTCCTCGGTTAAGTCGAGACCCTTTGCATTGCAAACACGCTGAGTAAGTTCGCCATCTCGCCAGGAAAGCCCGCACGTGCATTTTGTATTTCTTGCGATCCAGCCAGGAAAAGAACCCGTCCAGGCCGCCAAAATTGCATTCAGGAACGCCTTCTTGAATCAGCCGCCATTGCTTCGGACTCAGTTGCGAAATAGGCACGTCAAATGGAATCTTGTACTCGTTTGCAATGCTTCGAAGCTCATCCAATTCGTGCGAATAGGCCGGCGTCCTCCACACGGCAATGCCGCCTTCGCTCAGGCTTAACGATTTGTCTGGAACCACTTTGTCCATGTCGATAGCAACAACTTCGCCAAATCCTTCACAGGTTGAGCATGCTCCGATCGGACTGTTGAAATTAAAAAGTCGAGGCTCCCGCATGGGGTAGTCAATCTGGCAATACTCACAGCGGGACGAATTCGCAAAGCGAATCACGGAGTATTCGACTCCATCCACCATACTTTTTTCTTCGGATTTGGCTGCGATTCCCATTCCCAATTCGGTCGAGGAATCCACCAAAACGATGGCACCTCGACTCCCTGAGTCCTCTACACGTTCAAAAGCCGTTACGAGCGACTGAGTTAGGCGTTCTTGCATTGTCTCACGCCCTAACTTCAATCGATCTACAACTACTATCGCTCGCGACATCCCTTTCAATTGACTGGCAATTCCCTGCCGGTCATCGTCCGCCAAATGAACGGTTTTCCCGTTGGTGATCAGGCGAATGAAACCCGAAGACTGAAGATCAAACAGCATTTCAGAAAGATCTTGGTGGGACTGCCAGCTAAACTCGAAACCGATAATCGACCGACATCCTTCAAATCGGCGAAGATAGTCGCTCGCAGTTTTCGGACTATGCGAGTCGACTCGCCGATTGCATCCATAGCAATGAAGCACTGCACTATTTGCAAAAACCACCCTCAAGTACTCTAGTATTTCACTTGCGGTGCCAACGGTGCTGCGATTGTTTCTAGCGCAAATTTCGCGAGTAATAGCAATCGACGGCGGCAAGTTCGTCAGCGATTCAAACGAAGGTTTGTCGATTCGCTGCAAAAACTGGCGAGTGTACGCAGAAAAACTCTCGATGTAGCGACGCTGTCCTTCAGCATAAAGCGTTTTCAACGCCAGGGATGTTTTGCCGCTGCCGCTCACTCCACAAATGACTGTCAATTGTCCAATAGGAAAGTCGAGGTCGATTCCTTTTAGATTGTGCTGCCTTGCTCCTCGCAGCAAAATGCTTCGACCAGGTTCAAACACCCCCCCAGTTATCTCCATATCCCAATATTCCTCAGATACCTTCGAATTCATTATCATAAGAGACGTTCCTGGTCTTGGCGAGTACTTGACTTCAAGGTTATTCCGCCAATCCCTGCGTGCATCTTCACCTAGGCGAGAGCGTGGCGGAAGTCATGCGCTCAACCCCTCGTTAGCAAACACAGCTACAATCATTTTTCGACCGTCAGATGCTATAATCGGTGACCTTGGTTGCCCTAACCCTTCTAGTCTAGAAAGATTTTCATGAGTAGTTCGTCCGCTGCCTCCGACGCAAGTTCAGAAAAACATCGCGGTCCAAAGAAGATCCGCATTTACAGTCATTCGGCATTGCTCTATTGGTGGCCAGTCTGGGTCGTTGGCTATATCATGGCCGCCCTAACCTACTACCAAGGCGAGGAACTTAAGATTGGTGATAGCATGACGAAAATTCATGCGAGCAGCAACTTAGGCCTCATTTTTGTCGTTGTCCTTTTTCTTGTGATATTAGTAACCAACTATTCAGTCCGCGGACTTGCATCTGGAATTGTGATCATGGGATTGGTGCTTACTTTCGTCCTGCTTCTATACTTCAACCTTTGGGAATCGTTCTTCGGTTGGTTTCTTAGCCACAAGGTTTATCTCAACGTTGGAGCTTACTTCTGGATCTCGACATTGATGTTCGTCATGTGGGCACTCGTCGTATTTGGTTTGGATCGGATCAGCTATTGGGAAATAGATCCTGGGCAGTTGACGCGAGACTCGCTCATGGGGTCGGGCTCGAAAAGCTATACCACGCAGGGGATGACGCTAGAGAAGCATCAAGACGACCTGTTTCGCCATTGGTTGCTCGGACTCGGTTCAGGCGACTTACAAGTCATGACATCCGGGGCGACACGCGAGCAACTCGACATCCAAAACGTGCTATTTGTTGGACACAAAATCGTGGCCATGCAACGGCTGATCGCAGAGGTACCGGAAGAGTAATCGCTGAATAGAGACTCGACGGCAAGAACATGGCTGCGCCCGCGACCATCGATAGTGTGAACAGCGTCACACCAGGAATGCAGAAAGCAATACTTAAATGCAGTCCGATGATCGCGAGCGTAATGGGGACACGGGTCAATCGAAAGCAAACCAAGATCGGAAAAAGGCCTTCGACGAGCACGGTTCCCCATGTCATCCATTTGCGCAAAATGCCGTCGAAACCGAGTGTCAACTCGGAAAGCCATCCCCGTGTCACCACATATCACTTGCAATCGTCCAATGCAACGCGTCGCCTGTCAACCAATCACCATCTTGCGCAAACTTGTAAGGTAGGCTGATGGCATAGATCAACAAGAAGTTGACTTGCATCATGCGCCAGCTCCAAACGAGAGGATATTCTTTCTTGTCCGACATGGATGTGTTGCGATACCTAAGCCAGCTATCCAAACTGACGCGGCTGCCCCAGGCTGAGAAGCAGCCATAAAACAACAGCATTCGTGTAACCAGTTCCTCACCGTTTACCACGTAGGTGTTTCGCTGGATAAGTGAGCTCGTGAAAACAAACAAGCCAATCGTTGCGATCCGTGTTTGAAATCCCAACATCACACAGGTAGCCAGAACAATACCAATCCACCACCAAAAAGAAATCGGAAGGATTCCATCCGTCCATTGGATGATAGAACTTGAGCTAAGCGTTCGTATCGCATTTAAGTCTTCGTCGCCAAGCGACATCACTCCGTCGTACCCATAAAATCGATGCCAGTTGGGTGCAGTCACCGTGAGAATTGCTAACCAAAGTAGCCCAACCGCAATTCGCGTTACAGATAGAGGAAGAACATCCGCTCGCGAAAACCAAAGACGATTCCAGGCATTCATCGCGTACCCTCCATTTCGCTACATCGGCGATCGACAGGTAGCAAGCTGTCGGACAGCTCACTCCGTTCCGCTATTTTTGTGGTCGAGGAACAGTGCATGCTGTCCGGTGATGGCAGGTTGAAGTCGTTTAATAGCATGACTTGTACGTGGGTATCATGCAACTGCTGCTTTGCGACGGCCTCGTCTGGGGATAATATGCCCTGCGATCCCAGATGCCATAGAATTCTTGAAATTGGCAAGCCGTCGTGGGTTGGATATTGTCTCGCGAGATAGCGAGAATACGACTCTCTCGCGATTGGACTTCGATAAATGTTGAGCTCAAACTTGCGTTCCTTCAAGTCGAACAACATTCGCTCAGACAGATTTCTCGCGGATTGATTTGGAAGCGGCAAAAGCACTGAAGATTCATGCATTCCATCCGAGTAGACAGCCCGAATATCGTACCACCAATTGAAACGACTTTGGCGTCCAAACATTTGCCATCGATTGTCCAGCCCAGCATAGTGCGCATACTGCTGCCATCGCCAGGCTGTGTAACGCATTCGGTAAGCGTGCGTTTGCGTCCAATGTTGATCTACCCACTTCGATGTCAGTTCAACCAGGGGTTCGGGTAGATTGATCCAAGCAACAGTCAATAAATTGAGCACTACGAAACAACTGACAAGCATTCGCTTCCAGAGCCCGCAGTGTTGTTCCGAATACATTGAAAGTCCTCTGATTTCTTGGCATATCTACCGATATGGTCTTACCCGGCAGGCTCATGGTTGCCCGCATTAAGTCGCACCCGGCAGGTGCGACCAACGTTAGGTCACTCTTGCCGAGAGTGACCTTGCT
>JANLUJ010001055.1:0-3252 GCA_031363425.1 Pirellula sp. | reverse complement strand
TGCAAGGTCACTCTCGGCAGGAGTGACTTACCTGCACGGAAACAATTACTTGGGCAAAAGACCTAAGGCGGCTTCAGAGGGTCTAGCAATCACATGGCAAGCGATCAATTTCCCTAGCCCTTCTACTCGAGGCCTCGCGGCTTCGATCGCAGCTTTTACTGCAGCCACGTCGCCTCTAATAACTACAGTCACGTACCCACCACCCAATTTTTCTTTGCCTACGACTTCAACCGATGCAGCTTTGCATGCGGTGTCGATCGCTTCGAATACTGCCGTAAAGCCTTGAGTTTCGATGAATCCAAGGGCTTGGCTATTAAAGGCCATAGTTGCTATTACTCCAGGAGAATCTGAGGAAGTGGTTTCGTTCAGTTGGGTTCGAGGGCGTTTTACTACGGATTGCTCGATCAATACGTTGTATTCATCTGGGCTGAGGATCGCTCGCAGGGCTTGCTCGTCCGGTCTATTTATCAATCGCACCATCGACTTGGGGACCGAGTTTTCATCGATCGGTGGATGCATTTCATTGGCGGCCTTCAGTCCAGCTTCCAATGCAGACTGAACATGGCTAGTACCGCCTGCAATTTTAATGACCGATCCAAGCATGTCATTCCATTCTGCTTGCAGAACGACAATTTGTGCAGCTTTAGCCATTTGGTCGAGCGCAACTATCGCGGCGGCCCAGCCAAGCGTTTCCAAAATACCAATTGCATCCAGCGACTCAGCAGGATTCGAAAGTGAACTATTGCTCATTGCTTGGGAGCCATATCGCTCAAAGGAAGATGCCTATAGTACGACTCAAGACAATAGATGGCGAAACAGGTCGTATACAGTCGCCCACCTCCACCCTCGTGTGGGTCTCCCGCAGGCGACCAACTTCCTTTTTCTTTGCCTGAACCAACTTGCAATTCGGGTAAAACGTCTTTCATGGTCGCATTCCATTCCTTCCAGAAACTTCCGCCGATGTGGTGAAGTGTGGTCGTCGCATAGTACCAGTAGTAGTAAGATATACGGCCTTTGTCTGTTGAAATCGGTTGACTGCAAAGAAACTCGGAGCCGCTTTCGATTCGAGGGTCCTTGGTATTCCACCCCAGGTAAAGCCTGCACAGCATACCTTCCGCCGTCATAGACGGCGTTGGCATGGAAAACGCTTGATAAGCATAACGCTCACCGTCTGGGTTTACTTGCGTCGTTCGACCATAACGCTGCACCGTATCCAGAAAAGCATGGACTCTTTCCAGTACTTCGCTGTCGACATCTAAACCAGCCATCCTTGCGCTGATGAGCGCCATAACGTACCAGCCTGTTACGCTTGTATCGCCCCCTTCTCTCGGCATGTATCTCCAGCCACCGCTTTTGGCCTGAGACTTTTCCGCATAGCGCACTGCTTTTTGTGCCAGGTCGCGGAGTTCGTCATCGCCCGTCATACCGTAGAGTTCACAAATTGCGATTGTGCACTGCGCTTGAGAATAGGTTCGTTGATTGCCTGCGGCCTGTTCTGCAAAAAACCCCTCTTTGTCTTGAAGTTTCTTAAGGACACCCATGCCCTTGAGAACGTTTTCTTTGTACTCACCGGTTCGATGCGTATTTCCTGCCCCCATAAAAGCAAGCAGCGCCATGGCCGTTGCAGCAGGTTTGTTTTCGGTGACCCCTCCATCGCCATAAGGACCGATTAAACTCCATGAACCATCGGAGCGTTGATTCCGTGCAAGCCATTTAAGCCCAGCTTGCACAGCATCCTCGGTCCCTCGTGTGCCGCCATAGGCTCTTAACAAAGCATCCTTCATCGGTCCCGTTCGGCCTCGCAAACCATTGCTCAAGTTGATCGGAATCTTCAGATCGGATTGCGTAAGAGACGGTGTAAAATCAGGGACGTTTATCTCACTTACTGAAAGATCGGACACTGCCGCTAATGCTTGACTTGCCTCCAGTTCGGAGGAATCCGATGCTGTTTCGAATATAGTCGATTCTTCACCGATATCCTGGGCGTCGCTCATTCCGGAGATCAACGAGATCGAGGTGCGAATCCTTTCGCTCAATGGAATCAAAGCGAGCAAGAGAACAATCGCAACGTGCACGGTTAAGCTGACAAGCCACGAGGGCGTTTCATTCAGCGTAAACGGCATCCATCGCAAAAGTGATCCTGAATCATCCTCATTCAACTCCTCCGACTTCGATATGTCGGAATGGTTTTCCTCATTATTAGAGTCAAGTGGAGTCACCGAAATAGACTGCGCGTTCGCGATGCTGGACGCATTGCGAAGACTTTGAGCTATAGCAGCATCTGCGTATGCCGTGGGCCGATCTGGAACGAACGGAGGAGGAGGAGCCGAAAACGGGGGAGGAATCGAATGGGTCGACGAACGTCCGCTGGCGGGCGGCGGCATCATTGCGTCGATAATTTCAGATGGTTTTTGAGACACCGCAATAAGCTTCCGCTACCACTAAACACGGCCAGAACCTTCCGACCGAAGCACGTGCGACGATTGTTCCGGTTGTGCAGTCAAATAGGCAACCACTAGTATATTCCTACGAGTGAATGTAGGACATGGCTACGCCGCAATCAATCAACTGCCGCACTAATTATGGGCGAAACTGCCCTGCGTCTCAAAAAACGAAAGCGAGCGGCTGTTCGGAATCCGCCAGTAACATGGCCCCCCGGGCCGTGCGGAACTCGGGCCAGGGGGACACAGCCTACAAAAGTCAAAGCAGTAGGCACATTCCATGTGCCGTTCACCGGGAATCACAATAAATGCTTAGGAGCGGACGGCACGACGGAGCGTGCCTGCTACTTTTGTCGGTTGTGTCCAGGGGCCAAGCTACGGCAACCAAACTTCTGCTGCTCGCCTTAAAGTAGGCCCTTAATCGAGCTGCAGCTGAACTGACACCCCTCCAGGGATTGTGCGCTTTTGGGTGGGACTTCAACGACGGATACTCCGACATCTAAGTTTTGTTGGCCTCCGGGCCTAAAACACAAATGGGCAACTCGGGCAACTCGCCTACGAAGGTTTCTTGCGCAGTTCCAACCACTCGCTATGGAAGGTCCCCGGCTTATCGGTTCGCTGATACGTGTGCGCACCGAAGTAATCCCGCTGTGCTTGAAGCAAATTTGCTGGCAAGCGAGGCAATCGGTAACTGTCGTAGTATGCAAGCGCGGTGGAAAAGGCAGGAGCAGGCAATCCCAAATGTGTCGCTGCCATTACCGCAGCACGCCACGACTCCTGAGCTTTTACAATCGCTTGAGTGAAATAAGGA
>JANLUJ010001051.1:0-4762 GCA_031363425.1 Pirellula sp. | reverse complement strand
GATCGGGCTTTTATCACTTGCGACCGCGGTTTATGCATCCGGCATGGCTCTCGTTCAAACCGATGCACGCAGGTTTTTCAGCTTCCTTTTTTTGAGCCACTCTTCGCTGGTATTGGTTGGGTTGGAATTGGTTACTCCTATCGGTTTAACTGGTGCACTTAGCATGTGGGTTTCGGTAGGAATTGCGTTGACAGGCTTTGGAATTACGATGCGATGCATCGAAGCCAGGGTTGGCCGAATTTCGCTAGACAAGTATTACGGGCTTTACAGTCATATGCCAACGATGGCAGCCTTCTTTTTGATGACTGGATTGGCAAGTGTCGGCTTTCCATGCACGATCGGTTTCATTGCCGCTGAATTATTGATCGATGGTGCGATTACGATCTCACCGTTGGTCGGTGTCCTTGTTGTTTTGTCGACGACGCTCAATGGTATTGCGGTTGTGCATGCCTACTTTCGAATATTTACTGGGACTCGACACCAAGGAACGATTCCATTGACCAGTTTGCCTGAAGAGCGAATCGCGATTATCGTCCTAACCATTTTGATTTTGGGCGGCGGGTTGTTTCCTCAGGAGGGGGTGGATTCGCGTTATCGAGCGGCGATCGATTTAATGGAAAATTTGCACATGAAAGTTCCGAACCGCGGACATGCGCATGAGCCCGACGAAACAGTAAAATAGGACAGCCTGGCCACTCTTTTTTTCCTTATTCGTGCTCCTCGCCAATCTGACCCAGGAGACGTAAAAGTCCATCCAATATGGTCCATGGACTTGGTGGACAACCAGGAACATACAGATCCACCGGCAACACAGAATCAGCCCCATTGTGTGCTTCTGGGTGATCCAAATACGGTCCCCCCGAAATCGCGCAAGCACCCACAGCGATGACCAACTTGGGATTTGGTACTGCTTCATACGTTTTTAGCAACGCGATGCGCATGTTTTCGGTCACGGGACCCGTTATCAACAATCCATCAGCATGCCTCGGCGAGGCGACAAATTGGATCCCAAACCGACTCAAGTCGAAGACAACGGTGTTTAGAACGTTGACGTCGGCTTCACAAGCGTTGCAACCACCTGCGCTCACTTGTCTGAGCTTTAGCGACCGACCGAACAGTCGCTTGGATTTTGTCTCAAGTGCGGCTGCAAGATTCAGCTCGTGTTCCCCTAGGACGAGGGCTTCACGTGCCCGGGTGGACATCCGGTACTCGTCCGTAAAGGCGATTGAGTTCTCCGGACAAGCTTTTGTACATTCGGTGCAAAAGAGACATTTCCCTAGGTCCAACTCTAAATGACTCGTTCGCTTTTGAATTGCATCCGTCGGACAACTTTCGATGCATTTTCGACAGCCATTGGTGCACTGAGATTGATCGATAATCGGCAAGCCCTGAAACCTCAACGGTCGAGCTGGCGCCGGTTCTCGCGGGTAGGCGGAGGTGCGATACCCCTGATGAAACCGTTCGGAAAGTATTCTGAGAATCATGTTCTTCTCCTGGGGTTAATTCGATGCTCATCCCGCGATTGCAATACTTTGAAACTCATAAATCGTGGCCGCAATAAGAAAGATTAAAGCTCTTATTGCAAAGCGGAAAATCCGAAATCTCTTGATCTCTAAGGGACATCGCCAATCCAATCCAGTTATGAAAAGAAGGATCGACCACCTTGTATCTTGCAAATCGGCCTTCCCTATCGGTAATGGCAACATGACAAATCTCGCCTCGCCACCCTTCGACCATGGAGACAACCAAGGAGTCCGTTGCGAGGGGGGGGATGTCCATTTGGATTGGACCGTGGAATGGCGATTGCAACTGGTCGATAATAAACTGCCCCGATCGTTCTATTTCTAAGCTCCTCACAAAGGCGCGAGCGTAGACATCGCCGGAATCGCAAGTCGCGACAGGAATTTTGGTAGAACGATAAACTCCGCTAGGGAAATCCGTGCGGATATCTTGGGCCATTCCTGTTGCGCGCTGCGCCACTCCCACAATACCAAGAGCTTCTACGACTTCGCGACTTATCTTGCCGGTATCTCGGAATCGGCTTTGCACGGAAAGGCTATTCCACAGTAATTGGACCGCGCCACCGACATCATGCAAGGCAGGTTTAAGACGCGATATTAAGGACTCACACATCGCCGAATCGACATCAAATGCGACACCGCCCGGTTGCACGAGATTTCGGCCAAATCGGTTCCCGCAAATAAGCCCCGTTGCATTAAGAAAATCCCCCCTCAATCGGCCGCAGTAGTTTGCCGTGGGCAGAAACCCAACATCGTCGGCAAGCGCGCCAAGATCGCCGGTATGGCAGGCAAGTCGCTCCAGTTCCAATGCAATTCCCCGAATGGTATTGGCTCGAATAGAGGGTACTGTTCCTGAGAGTCCCTCAACCGCCTGACAATAGGCGGTTGCATGACCAATGGTTGTGTCCCCGGCAAGGGTTTCGATGTAATGGCGAGTACGCTTGTTTGGGCCGCCTATCAACGCTCGTTCGACCCCACGATGTTGGTAACCAAGTTGTATCTCCAGATGGAATACGTGTTCTCCGTGACATTGGAAACGAAAACTACCTGGCTCAATGACCCCCGCATGTACCGGCCCTACGGCTACCTCGTGAACTTCGGAGCCTTCCACTCGAAAGTAATTCGTGACGGCAGGCAGGATTTGTTCGCCCACCGAACGCGACCAGGCATCATGACCGTGACGATACGAATGGTGATACCGTAGCGGTTTGAGCCACGGATGTCCTATTGGAACTATGCCCCATTGTTCTGCTATCTCGCGTTCAAAACAGTGGGATTGCGGACACTCGGGTGTCAGCGAGGGATAGCTGTTCCCATTTAGTAGATCGGTGGCGAAGGGTATTATTGTTGAATCGGAATGATCTGCGAGAACCGCGTAGAGTCGTATTTGTCCTTCGTTCGTTTGGTGACCGAACATGGCCGCAATTCGCGTTGCGCCGAGTGCACGGTCGATGATCGTCCCACGAAAATCTGCGAGTTTGATGACGGGCACGTCGCCTAAAGGAAGTGATTGCCCGTTCTGAATGCGAGGCATTTGTTCGAACAGCCTTGAATGGGAGCTCACAATGAATTCCCCGCTTCTAAAAATGAAGTTGCCTCGTTGAGCATTTCCGCAAGCGGCGGAGGGAGCCAGACTCCAAGCAACAAGACGAGCACCGCGAAAGCTACGATTGGCCATGTCGTCCCGAAAGTTTCACGAAACGGACTTTTCTCCGCCGCAGCACTTGGACATCCGAATACCATGGAGGTGACGGTCGTACCGAACCCAAAGTAAGTCACCAATAAAAACAATACGAAAAGTCCACCGGCCCAATGATGACCTTGTCGGAACATCGCTGACAACATCGAGTACTCGCTAACGAAAGGTGCAAAAGGCGGAGTACCTGTGATGGCTAAAAACCCCATTAGAAAAAGAGAGCCTGACCAAGGCATTCGGTGTACGACGCCTCGGACCTCAGCCGTGAGCTTGCTTGCATATACTCGATGAATATTGCCAGCCGAAAGGAATAAGACACCTTTCCCTAGTCCATTCGCGACTACATGGAACAAGGCCGCAAATGAGGCTGCACCACCTATACCAACACCTAAGGCCACAATCCCCATGTGCTCTACGCTTGAATACGCAAGCATCCGTTTGAAATCGCGTTGACGTGTCATCAATGCGGCCGCGACTCCCATCGACAGCAATCCCAAAAAAACTAGCATTCGCTTAATGAATTCACCTTCGCCAGCCGCATTCGATATATGCACAAAACGGAGGATTGCTAAGAACGCACAGTTTGTCATGCCACCAGCTAACAATGCACCTATCATGCCTGGTGCTTCCCCATAAGCATCCGGCTTCCAGGTGTGCATGGGTGCCAAACCCATTTTGGTCCCATAACCGACAACAAGAAAGACAACCGCGGCGTGAAGCCATGGCACAGACAATTGAGGTGCTTGCCGGACAAGATCATCAAACATGAGCGTAGACTCGAGACCCGCATAAACAGCCGAGTAGGCCAGAAACAACGAACCTAGCAATGCCAACGCAATCCCTACCGAGCAAATCAACAGGTACTTCCATGTGGCCTCAAGCGACCGTGAGTTATGATTGAAGTACAATCCGGGAGCGCTGACGAGTGTCGTTGTCTCCATCGCTATCCACATTAAGCCCAAGTGGTGCGACAAGATGATCATTGTCATCATGCCAAGCGAAAGTAAGAGACAGGTACATAGTACACGATTGTCGCGTTGCTGCCGCTGAATAAGATAACCTGGCGCGTAGCAAGCGCAAAAGAAGAACAAAACACTCACCAGTCCAAGAAAAACCTTTCCGAGCGGATCAAGGTTTAACCAGCCATACAATCCGCGTTCTTCCTGTCCTTGCAATGCGATGGCGGTCATAACTAGATGAACGCCCCCTCCCAAAGGCAGCAGCATCGGCCGCCATTTATTGGATGGTATGGCAAACGCGATAAGCCCCCAAGCAATCGGAAAACAAACGAGTAATTCGACCATTCCTCAATCCCTTAACGCTGAGAGATGATCGGATGTAGATGACTGAAATTGGCGATTTACATGATGTATAACGATCCCCATCACAAAAACTCCAACAAATGCATCCAAGAGCACCCCGATTTCGACCAACATCGGCATAGCCTGCACTATCACAAGCCCAAAAATGAAGATACCATTTTCCAACACCAAGTACCCAACGACTTGTGTTAGTGCCTCCCGACGCATGGTCAAAATCAAGAATC
>JANLUJ010000530.1:0-4956 GCA_031363425.1 Pirellula sp. | reverse complement strand
TGTTCTTAGGGCCATTGATTAGAATGTCGCTAATCGAAGGATCTTTCAGAAGAAACTCAAGCGGACCAAGCCCCAACGTTTCGTCGAGCACTTCGTCGACGATCTTATCTCGTTCAGAGCGATTTAAGAATGTATTCTCGCTGTCGCATAAGTGTTCGACGACAAGACGGATTTCTCGCCGAAAGGATTCGCCCTTGAGATCTCCTACTCTGGACAAGTCGATCTTGTCGACGAGCCGCTGGTGCATCCGGCGTTTGATTATCTCAAACTCTTCTTGCTTGGATTGGTCAGAGGTACGTGCACTTGGATTGGCTGGTTTCATGGCTTCCTGCGCATCTGGACTCGGTCCATCACGAGAATGAAAAAAACTAAGCTGTCCGTCCCGAGCCGAGCAAACAATCAGCCAATTGACCGACGTCATTGCAGATCTGCATCGCACCTGCTGCGACCAGTTCACTCTCGGGACGAAATCCCCATGTGACTCCAATCGCATATAACCCACTGCCCAATGCAGTTTTCATGTCGGTGTTCGTATCACCCACATAAGCGATACGATCGATATCGCCCCCCAATTGCGCCGCCAACCAAGTTGCACTCGAAGGATCAGGTTTGCGGGGAAATCGCTCTGTCTGCCCCAAAACCTGATCAAAACGGATGTTGGTGAAGAAATGTTGAACGCAACGCTTGGTAAAAGCGTCCGATTTATTCGAAAGAACCGACAAACTCACCGAGCGTTCTCTCAGAATTCTCAAAAGGTCCACGATCCCATCGTAGGGCTTTGACTGATTATGCCAACAGTCGTTATAAGCCATCTCAAAGCGTCGCATGCAGTCTTCTTTCAACTCCGGCTGGCTTTCGCACTCCGGTAATGCCCTTTGAAAAAGCATCGCAAGACCATCGCCAACCAACTCTTTGTATTGCGAGACTGGATAAGTCGGCTTCTTCAAGTCCGCAAGAACGAGATTGGCTGCACTCGCAATATCCTCCAACGAGTCGAGCAGTGTCCCATCCAAATCGAAAATCACTGCACTAAATTTTTTCTTTTCCACCCAATAGTCCCTTCGAATCGCAATTGCTTTGTTGCCTCGCGATGATATCGTACAAATCCAAGTCCTGTCTGCCTGCTAACATCGCAAACAGCTGCCGAATGCTTCGAAATGCATCACGTAAACCGACCCCGGCTCCCGTTTCGAGATCGCCGCCCCTCAATTTGTAAAAGCCAGGCTCGCTCGTTAAGAAAGCATGACAATCGCCCACCCCATCTAGCTGCGTTTCAAACAATTCGCTTGATAAATTGCACTCTCTGCCTCCGGCCAAAGAAATGATTGCGTCGCATTGCATTTCAACAGTCGAGTCATCGTCCTTCAAGAATTTCAGAAGATACTTGCCTGCTTCGTTACGCTGAATGTTCTCAACTCCTAGCGATTCGACAATGACTATGTTGGCAGAGGCCCTTCCACGGATATCGGCCAACGCCTGACCGATTTCACTGCTGTCATGCGTTCGGTCTGGGCGAATAGCCCAGGTCAAGCGGCTGGACGCTTCGTCGCCAAATAGCGATAAATACTCCCTAGCAAACTGTCCAGCCCGAATGGATTGGCCCGCCAAAAAAACATGTTTGCCGACTACCGTTTTCGGGTCAAACTTGCGATCCAAGGGCGTGTGCAAAAGAAACAATTCGCGAAGTTCTTTTTCGCCGATCGCGAGACCTCCACCTGGCCCAAACCCTGATTGCTTTTGCGTCGGACCGCGACAATCGATTACCACATCCGCACGTGATACCCATGGCCCTCGGTGACGCCCCTCCACCAGAATTCGAAACTCATCGTTGCATCGCTCTTGCATATCGATCTCGTCCGTAATGAAGGTACGATAGCGAGAAACGTCTACAACCGGACTCAAAAAATGAATATCATCGAACAGCAAGTCGGTCTTGGCCAGCGGCAACAAGTATTCTTCTGCATAAGTCCGACCGGTAAAAACTTCCTTTGATCCTTTCCGAATGTATTCTGAGTTCTGTGCTGCGATGGCTGCATGCCCCATCGATGTGGTGCATTCCTCGACGGTTACAGCGAGCGGTCGATCATGCCAATCCAACATTCGATGAGCTACGCGCCGTTGTTCGAAGATGGAAACAAAGTAGCCGAGAAACCTGGCATAAATCGCAGCCTCGATCCCCACGGGTCCCGCACCGACGATTGCAATCGTGGCTGGAGCCTCGACCTCGGGGTCCCATTCAAGTTCCATCACGGTAGCGGCACATCTTCCAAAGTAAATTCTACCGTTTGATCGACAACACTGCCCGGTGCCCGATACATAAACTTACATCCTTCAAGCCCTTTTTCAATATCGAACAGATATGACAGGCCGATCTCTTTGTCGTTCATTCGGGTCGTCGACCAACCTACATGCTCGAGTCGTTTGTTATCGCCTGCAATCAAGAATGCTTCATGGGTATTCGTCCAGCCTCGAAAAGCTTCCGCAGTTTGCCCCTCCAAATTGAGCGAAACACCCACCAACACTTCGTAGATGTCTCGATTCTTGCGAGCTTTTTCTAATGTTACCTTTAAGTTTCCGACGCTTGACGTTTTTTTCCCCTCGTTCATCAGGTCGTCGAATTCCAGTGTGGCCGGTTTTCCAGGTATCGAGACAAAGACCTTCCCTTTCCATCGAACGATCTTTTTGGCCGTTCGCTCCGGGAGGACGTAATTCAATGAGACCTGCATCTGCGAACCTCCTGACGGCACAAATTCTGTATCTTGCACCGCCATCTTCGACTGCAACACCTGCCCATCATCGCAAACAAGCTCCATGGATTCCATCGGAAACTTGACGAAGACAGGCACGAGCCTTGGCTCCCAAGACAACAATGCCTGTAATTGCAAAATACTCAAAGCGGGGTCCTGTAGATTAAACGTCTTTTGTACCGTCAGCGGCTCAATACGAAACACACCCGAATAGCCTGCAGCAGCAATCCGAAGTGGAGCGTTGGCTGCACGTGGAACCAGTTGGATCGTCTCGCCATCGCCACCTAACACGGTGAGTTCAAGCTGATCGAGCACTTCATCAAAGGCCTCCCAAAAAGGGGTTGAATCAAAATCCGTAACGACCTCCCTTTCGAGGTTTTGCGATTCTCCAAGACGTATGGTGTTACCCGTTTCCTCTGCAATTTTTGTCAGCGCGTCGCGACCAGTCATGCTGCCGCTAAGAGTCACTGTCGAAGGCAACGTAAACTCATCCATTTCCAACTTATCAAGCGTCTCGCGAAGACGTTGGATTCGCATTTTCCAATCTGGAGAAGCATCCGTTCCGATGGCAGGCAGAAACTCGATCGCAGACGGACCGAGAGCATTTAATTCGGCTTCCGCTTGATCGCGCGTGGCCTGCTTTACTGCGTCTAAATCCTCGGAAAGTTTGGCGACTCTCCTTTCGAGTTCGTCGCGCTCCATCTTGGGTTTGGAAATTCGCTTGGGACCAACGGTACGAGGACCAACTATCTTGTCTTGACCAAATGCCAATCGAGGAGCCGAGGTCGAAACCACTAACAATGCTAAAGCAAAAATCGATGTTATGAGAGGATAGCATAGAAATTTTTGACGTTTCATCGTTCGACTCATCGTTTGGTTTGGATCGAGAACAACCGTAACGCAAAGCATTGTACTCCAATACTCAAAACGAAGCCGAAGCGTCCAATGTCCAGCTCGCGAATTTTATGATGTCCGCCACATTTCCTTCCCGATGCATTTAGGTAAGATTGAATCTTTGATTTTCAAAACGATTTACTTGGAGACAATTTCCATGAACGCAATTGACATATTGGGGAGCTTGTTGGGTGGCGGACGGTCCGGGGGCGGAGGCGGTGCAGGCGACATCCTTTCGGACATCCTTGGCGGTCGCGCCGCCCCAAATTCACAAGGCAAACAATCTGGTTCGCGTTCCGCTGCGCCAATAAGCCCAGAAGAACTTGAAGACATGCTCGGCGTCGGTCGAGATTCGGCCAGTTCTCGCCAAGCGCCAAGCCAACCACAGTTGCGTCAACCTCAACCACAACCCAAGTCTGCTCCACCCACACAAAACACTCAACTGCCGACCGATATTTTCGGACAGCGACAACGTCAGGAACCAAAAATCAATCTCAGCGTGCCGAAACCAGCCCCGCTATCGCAGAACGATCAAGCCGTGCTTCTGATCCGCGCAATGATCAACTCCGCTAAAGTCGATGGCGAAATCTCGGAAGAAGAACAAAAGAATATTCTCAGCCAAGTTGGCGACACCAGCCCTGAGACCATCAAATTCCTTCGCGCCGAATTCGCTAGGCAATTGGATATTGATGAGTATGCCGAATCTCTACCCATCGGGATGGAACAGAAAGCATATAGTATTTCACTGATGGCAATCAAACTTGATACCAAGGAAGAAGCAGACTACTTGCGTGGATTGGCGAAAGCTCTGCGGATATCTCCTGAGGAATGCAATCAAATCCATCAACAGCAGAATGCTCCGCTTGTGTACCTAGCTTAGCTTCGCCTTTTGAAAAATGCACGTTCACTAGAAAGGAATGTTTAAAATGCTTTGCAATAATAAGTCTGATCTGATCATTCTACGTTTCGTTTTCGTTGCATCGACGATTCTGTTCGATTGCATTGGAAACTCTATCGCTGCATTCTCGCAAGATCCTGGTATTAGCTCCTCAATTCTGCGGCCAGGCGAAAACTTGAAAATTGAAGGGATCCCAAACATCCCTATTTCTCTTGCAGACAAGGTCCGAAAATACACCGAGGCTCGCGGTGCAAGCGTCCTCGATTGGCACCCACTTCAACGCGCCATGCTCGTCTCGACTCGTTTCGCCAACTCGAACCAGGTCCACCGCGTTTCAGCGCCGGGCGGCTCAAGATATCAACTCACTTTTTTCAACGAGCCCGTTGGTAACGCTTCCTTTGAACCTACTATCGGGAA
>JANLUJ010000896.1:0-4328 GCA_031363425.1 Pirellula sp. | reverse complement strand
GTTCGCAAACTCCTGTACCGTGTAATTCATTGAGGACTCAAAACGGGTCTTCGAACCGTCGTAGTCGACCCCCAATCCTCCACCGATATCCAAGAAGTCGACCGGCAAGCCTAATTGATGGATTTTCGAGTATACGCGTGCAGCTTCCTTCATCGCGTTCTTCACGCGCTTGATGTCGGTGATCTGCGAGCCAATATGAAAATGGAGCAATTTCAAGTACTGCTCCTTTTTGTTTTCACGCAATAACCGAACGCATTGGATGATCTCTGAAGTTGTTAATCCGAATTTGGCCGAGTCGCCACCCGAACTCGCCCACTTGCCAGAACCCCGCGTATAAAGTTTTGCCCTAAGACCGATCCAAGGACAGACGCCTGTTTCGTTGGCGACGCGCAACAGCATCTTCAATTCATTCAGCTTCTCAACAACGATTACCACCCGTTTGCCGGACTGCACTGCGAGCGAAGCCAATCGACAAAACGCTTCGTCCTTAAAACCGTTGCAAATCAGCAATGACTCTGCGGTCTGCTCCTGTGCAACTGCCGCATAGAGCTCCGCTTTCGAGCCGCATTCCAGGCCGACTCTGCAACGATCGCTTTCCTTTAAAAACTCTTCGACCACCTCCCGCCGCGGATTCACTTTCATTGGGAATACGGGGTAGTGCTTGCCCTTGTATCCGAATTGCTCCACTGCATCACGATAGGCTCCTGTCAGAATACGCAATTGATTCGTTAGGATCTGAGGGAATCGCAACAGGATCGGAAGCTGCAGCTTTTTTTCTTTGACCAAGTGATCGACCAAATGCTTCAGGTCGACGTTTCGAGAATCCTGTGCACTCGGCCGGGCAATGATGTTGCCATCATTGTTGACGTCGAAATAGCCGGCCGACCAGTTTTCGATTCCGTATGTTGACTGAATACGTAGAATCGTTTCTTCGTTCATACCGAGCGGCTTTCCAAGTGAAGATTGTCTAAAGCGATTTAGCCAACGAATTCTAACGGTTTCGTGGTGCCGCACTAGTGCTTCGTCAAACGGACCAATCGACCCCGCGTACAGGACGCTCCGTTTTCAAATCATTTCAATCAACATTCCCTGAATCATCGACCTCCCTGATTTGCTCGACGAGTGTGGATCAAGATGTCTTCGGTGATTATTTTGCGGCCTGAGATCGTGACAAATCAATCTCCTTTTGCATCCATTGCTTGCTGTCGGCCGCTGCAGATAGAAGCCGATTTAGCTTTGCCTGGTCAAGCGGCTCGCCAGCTCCCTCCAAACCTGGGCAGCTTCCCCACAAGAATTTTGGACCGCCCATGGTTTGTATCTCCAGCAACCACTTCGTTTTTGCCGACGGATTTCTAGGGTAAACCTGCACGCTTGAGATTTTAACGGCTTCTCTAATTGGCAAGAGAAAACCGCAGAGACGAGCGGCTTCCTCAATGCGAGGATCACCAAACCGTTTGCCTTTCATTGCGTTCGTTTCTACGGACTCACCACTTGCATAAATAGAGATATAACGAGGAACATCCTCTCTATCGAAATTTTCTGAATCCAGTAAAACGCCATCGATATCGACAGGCAAAAACGTTGGTCTCCCGTCGTCGACAGCCCTTTGAAGCGCGACCATAGCAACTGGCATGCGGTATTCAAGATCGACTTTGACTCCACCGGCCAATCGCTCAACTCGGTGGGCCTTACGCACACAAGGATGCGCTCCGAAAACACTCGCTAAATACCCCGCTGTCTTTGAGTCCAACAACGACTGTCGAGCTAGCCCACCACCTTCGAATACGTCGTTTAGTACGTTGGTTTTCTTTAGCCAGGGTGGCTGATCCGTTATATGGATGTTTTCTTTCTTTAGCCCATAGTAGGCCATGTCGAGATTATGGGCACCATAGTAAAGCCAACCGAAATAGCCGACTACACAAAGCAATGAGGGCCCAACCATGCTTAGAATCGCTGTCCTTGGAATCGATCGAATCCACGAAACCAAATGATTCCAAAAAATGGGTTGTTGTCGCGGTTGCGAATTCACTTCCGCTGAAGCCATTAGGTTCCTCTCGCCCCCATACTATTTCGATCCTTCGGTAATCGTTCTTGCCAATGTCTGGCGTTTCACCGTGAACTTACCAAATCTGAAGATGCAACTGCAATTCCACTCCTGTCCTGTCGCGAACACCTTCGGTGACGCGTTCTGCCAACGTCAATACCTGCGTACTTGTGGCGCCTGCATTGGCGATTAGGTAGTTTGGGTAACTTGAGCTGAGCCGCACCGCACCTTCGATGGCTCCGCTAAAGCCAGATTGGTGCAATAACTCAGATGCCTTGTAGCCGTCTGGGTCGACGAATGCAATGGCCGCGCGCTCAGGAAAACTAGGTTGTTTACTGCGCTTGACGATCCAGAATGTTTGTTCGCGTTTTGTGAGACTCCGAATTTCGCCGGGTTCTAGGCAAAATGTTGCCTCTAAAATGACCAATTCATCCAAACTACTGACCCGGTGAGAAAAGGCCAATTGCTTACCGCTTACCTCCAAAACCTGCCCTTCTTTTGTCATGAGTTTTGCCGACTGAACAACTTGTCCAATGTCGCCATCATCCGTCCCAGCATTACCACGCAGGGCGCCTCCCACTGTCCCTGGAATACCGACGAGGTGATCCAAACCGCCAAGTCCAGCTCCCACACTAAATGCGATCAAATGCGATAACTTTGCACCCGCTCCACACTCTATACAATTGTTGATTCGTCTCATCTGGCAAAACGCAGGAGATGTCAGACTAAACGTTGCTCCGTCAAATCCGGTCTCGCGGATCAAAAGATTAGATCCTCCCCCGATTACCCTCATGGGAATAGCCGAGGACTCGCAACTTTGCACTACTGCCATAAGTTGCTGTGGCTCATTTGGCTCAACTAAATATCGGGTCGGTCCACCTATTTGTAGCCAAGTAAACGGAGCAAGTGATTGATTTTCCCGAACAATACCGCCAAAGGTGCTTACCAAACTCATGTTACTGGAACCCATTTCCCACCTTTTCTACAACCAACGCGTTCGAGTTCGACTTCACTCTGTCGGTTTTAGCGTGGAGAATCGGATCACGAAAGAGTATTTGCAGCTAACATTCAATTACATACCGCGTTTAACCCGCAGCCTGCGGCGGCGTTACTAAAAAAGCCATCGCCTTCGGCTTCGAGTTAAACGATTGAACTGTCAACGATGGAATTTCCGTTAACCAAAACGTCTCCTTAGTCTACCGCCGCAACGGAAGTGCTTCGCAAGCTTTTCGAATCAGTTCTTTCACACGCCGTTCACTTTGCATACCTGTGAGTGAAAATCGCTTCCACCCTTGGTCTCCTTCGCAAAACACAACGAGCTGCGGCAACGTATTTCCCTGCATCACTTGCTGTGCGATTTCGGGATGAGTGTCTTTGTCAACGTGGGTAAAGACAACCCCTTTGAAATCTCCAGCATCTTTCATGCTGTGGATTGTTTCCGACTTCATTGTTCGGCAAGCCGCGCACCAATTGGCGCCGACCAATACAACCAACGGTTTCTTCTCTTCCTGCGCTTTACGATAGGCTGCATCGTATGGAATCTGCTCGTCCGAAGTGGTGGGAGCATTCAAAACAGCCAAAAGCGTCAATGCTGCAACGTGCAACATTTTGGACCCCTTTCCTTGTTAGGCAATACGAAAATCATCACCTGAAGCTGCGAGGTCCATCTCGCCGCTCGCGAATATCCGTTCGCGAACGTGCAGGCAAGTGCGTTGTCGCCAGTTGATCCCATAGCAAAAGTCAAGGATGAGGATCGAAGTACTAAGCCCAAAGTTGTTAAACTTGAAGGCCTAGGCAAGATCAGCCGGCGTCCGATAAGTTCGCAGAGTATAGGCCTCCAGCCCGCACCTGCAACCGCTTAACCCGCGTGATGTTTAGCTTGATCGCCCAGGCCAATGTCGCATCTTGTGACAAATAGTCGCATATTGGATATTGACTATCTCAACTGGCAAGATAGCTATCAAATCCGGTAAATCTTTGCGTTCACAAGACTTACGACTCCTTGGAAAACAGTTACAAAGAGGGGGTAACGAATACTTCTTAAGAGGGGCCACAAGCTTGTGGCTTGCCACTCTTTTTGTTCCTGAATTTATTTGGATTTGGGTCTGAAAACTTTAGCTATCGAGACTCGTATGGGTTTTTCGGGGCAAGAATCCGACCAAGAAACAACCCATCATAATGATCCAAAAACCTGAACATTCCGGCCTTCGGAAGTCATGAAAATCAAGCAGCTGCGGTGCCCGCACGATAGGTCCGGCCAGGTGTTCGGACATCCCCAATGGCC
>JANLUJ010000892.1:0-3082 GCA_031363425.1 Pirellula sp. | reverse complement strand
CTGCGAAGTTTTCTTAAGAAGAAATTCGAGGAAGTCTTCAAAGAGAATCTATTGGACCAGCCCATTCGCGTCACAGATCGCTTGCCAAGCGACCTTCAAGGACTTTCATTGAACTCAATCCAAGTCGACGATGGCTGGATTCAGGCCCATCTTCGATAGCGAATCTACGAAACTAGTCCTACTTTATCTTTGGTGAGCCGCTGGGCGCTAGCCGCGGGTGACTGAAATCGCATCGAAAATGGAATCGGGATACCGGCGGCTAGCGCCTTGCCGCTCACAACAAGATGCTCGGTGGTCATGCAACCGAGGCACTACCGCTTACTCACATCGTATGGTGCAAGAACGCTGAACGGTCCAGCTGCTTCCAAAGGTTGGAGCGAGGAAGCCGTTTCCCGCAAGCGATAGCTGCGCCTGAACGTTTAAGCTGGCACCATTGTTGATTCGGCTTACGTTGATAGAGTAGCCGGTCAAACCCGCATCATCCAAAACCTTTTTTGCCGCCTCTTCAATCTTGGAATTGCTTTTTCCGCTGATAATGCCCTGTCGAGCTGCTTCGATGACTGCCATTTCAACCGTATTCGCGACGATAGCAAATCGGAAGAGTTGCATGGAGCCGATCAACACTAGCAAAAAAAGTGGCAACATAATTGAAAACTCAACAGTGGTCGTACCAAGGTGAAGCGAGATTCGGCAGTTTCGACGTTTAGGATGGTTCATGATTAAAAAAAGCTGAGGATGACTCTATTCAACAAGCGTGGTGAGGGTGACCGCCAAATCGAGCATAATCTGTTGCAATGCTGCGGCGTCATCCGCGTGCGCATATCTTCCATTCCCAGTCGCTGCGATCTCTGCCATCAACGTCTTGTCCGCATAGTCGCCGAACGTGATGGTGTGGATCGTGATATTGTCTACTGCCGCATCGGTTGCAGCGGTACGCGCTTCGCCCTCGTTCTGACGGCCATCGGTCAGGACGATCATCATTTTTTCGGCATTGGCTCTCGCACCGTCCGAGAATTTCAATACGTCGATTCCATCTCGCATTCCTGCTTCGATATAGGTGTTTCCATTCCAAATGGAATTTGACATCGATGTCATTTGGTTTACTGCGCTTGTCAAATTGGAGGTTAGGTCCAAGTCAACCCTCGAAGCGGGAGTGGTTACGCCGAAGGCTGTGAAGTCGCTAGCGAAGCTGGCGATTCCAATTCGCTCTTCTGTGTCATTCCCCGCGAGTTGGCCAATAAACAAATCGAAGGCATTATCCAAAGCTTTCCATCGGCTGTCCGCATACGGCGGCGAACTAGCTCGAGGGTCCGAAAGGGATAGCCCCATCGCACTGCTATCCACCCGCAGTTTCATGGAACTAGAACGATCCAATACAAAGCAAATGTCCACCATTCGGAAGGACGCAGTTGCAAATCGTCCAAGGTTCGCTTGACTCACGCCAAACATGGATCCGAAAATCATATTAAGAGGTCCGGCGGACGATGCACTGGAACGGTTTGAGATGACTCGAACTGCGTTCGGGGGATTATAGCCTGCTGTAAATTTACCTTTGTCGAATTTGCCGAACTGAATATCACTGCTCTGAATCGAAAAGCTTCCGCCGCCAACCTTGTACTTTGCCGCAATTTGCTGGCCTTTGAGAATCGCTGCGCTTTGCGAGTCTGTCCGAAGCATCTCGTTAGAAACCGACCTGGCAATATTGTCGGCAGCCGCCCTTAGCTCCAAATTGACCAATCTAAGCCGAGCGAAATCGATAGCAATTCCACCACAAACCAAAAGCACCAAAAGCATAACGGCTACCAACGGCACGACAGCGCCTGTTCGTTGTCGCGAATGCCTAAAAGCCTTTCTTTGAATTCGTATCTTCATTCGAGTTGCCTATCTTTTTCTTACTATCGAAAAATATACTGCCGGACATCGACATCACCCGACGTAGGAATAATCCTTGGTCCGCTCAGATTGCCTGAAAAAGGCGCTCGAACCCGAATCGAAAATTCGGTGCCCATGGGCGCTGTATCTAGAATCCCACTGGGTAGGATCTCAATAGTTGCGTTGGTTACGCCACGCGTGGTTAGAATGGACTCGACGGTATCTTGAACGTTGGATTCCGTCGCACCCACTTGTGCCAATTGCTGCATGCCGACATAGCAGGCTGACGTAACTTTCTGCCTCAAAAAGATCATGTTTACAAACTGAATCAGCGCGACAACAAAAAGTACGATCAGAGGAAGCGTCACAGCAGCCTCTACGACCGCAACGCCTGAGCGCTGCCGACAAGTGCGTGGTCGCATTTTGGATTGGTAGCCCGCCATTAATTCCTTCCTCGCTCGCGTGAATGTTTAGACAGTAGGTTTCTCGCGGATTTTACGATCCGATCAAAAAACCTAGGTCAAAGCACAAATCGAGCCAGGAAATTTACGGCAGTTTCGGAATGCCGTAATTCAGCTACTCCGGGTAATGACGATTATCGGGGTTGATTCCGACAACATTGTGGGACGGCGGTCCCCGCCGTGGGGGAGCTGCCGCGTTACCAATCAATCTGACTTGGAAAGTACTCCGCAATCAACTCTTCGTAGAACGGCCTTAGTGCGGTCACGTCCATCCGCTCGTCCCGTTTCGTATACAGATCGTACTGATTGAAATCGTTAACCCAAACAAACAACTCCCGATCGCGATCGTTCAACAACTGTTCGTATGCATGCTCTCGGTGAATCGGATAGCACGAGTGGTAACGAATCATGTACAAGCCTGGCAAAGGCAAATAGTCCTTGACCACATGGTACAAGTATTCATCGTGCCCCCAAGACAGCATGACATGATCAAGCCCGCAGCCTGATTCGTAGATGCCTAACTCCGTTTGGTAACGAGCATTGTGAAAATCCTCATTGGCTTGGAAGGCATCGTAAAAAACTATCTTTTCCGAGTAGCGGCAACCTACCGGAAAGGTATCACCGACGACAGCCCATTGCGGTTCATCCCACAAGCATAAGATCTTTCCCAGATCGTGGATGAGGCCGGTGAGTATATACCAACGTGGTCGGCCAGCTTTGCGAATGGCTTCGGCGGTCTGCAGCAAGTG
>JANLUJ010000813.1:0-7279 GCA_031363425.1 Pirellula sp. | reverse complement strand
GATCGGGTTCACTTTTGACGAACCAGTCCTGATACTGTGCATTCTCGTTTGGAGCATTGCCAGAGGCTCGGACGTTGTCAGCGGTGAGCTTGGTCGAGGAACGATGGAAATGCTTCTTGCGCAACCGTTGAGTCGTGGACAAGTCTATGCGGCGCATGCGCTGGTCACGATCACAGGTTTGATGGCGTTGTGTGGGCTGGTGTTCTTTGGGATCTATCTGGGAATCCAGACCAATTCGACGCCGGTAAGTAGTTCAGGAGTCCTTCGACTGCCCATTTTCAATTTCAATGTAAATAATCCTTTTGGACAGACGACGACCAAGATGGTACCGCTATCCGATTTGGTATCCGCTAGCGTCTACATCGTACCAACACTGAATCTATTTGCGCTCGGGTTTATGCTGCTCGGACTGAGCGTCATGGTGAGTGCGTTCGATCAATACCGTTGGCGTACGATCGGAATTGTGATCAGCGTCTATGTCTTGCAGTTATTGTTGTTCATCCTCTCTAAGTCGACACCGAGACTGGGTCATTTGAAGCCATTCAGTTTCTTGGCGGCGTACCAACCCGACTGGATCGTCCAAACAGTTTATCACTCGCCTGATCTTACGTGGACGTGGTGGGTTGTGCCCGCAACCGCAAACCAGGGTGGGGCTGCATTGCAAGCACATGTCGGTCCGATGTTTTACGTATCATCGCTAATGGTGTTAGGATGTCTCAGCTACATGATTGGCTATCTCAAATTCCAAGTTCGAGATTTGCCGGCTCCTCAATAACCAGCCCAGCTCAGATTCATTTGTATGCCTCCACAGAACGAAAAAGCCTCGAAGCGAGGTTGTTTGGTGCTTTCGCTACTCGTATTCGTGGTGATACCATTTTCGATCATTGCACTTGGGCTTCTTTTATGGTTCGGTCGAGAATCGTCGGGTCGCAGCCAATTGAAGGCTCGACTCAGTAGCCTTACTAAGCAAGGGTATCCTGTCGACGAGGATTCGTTAGATACTTTTCACAAGGATCGAACCGATCCAACCAACGCGGCCGCTTGGTTGGCTGTACTGTCGACAATAGATAGCGCTGAATACAAAGAGTCGACGAAGGGTATCGCATACCTGGATATAGAAATGTCCAATGTGCCGCCACTTCAACAGAGCGCCGAGTGGAAAGAGGAAGCGGCGACGATGGCCTTTTTGGAGAAATGGCGGTCCGTTTATTCCGAAGCGATTCGGCTATCGATCGACGCAAAGCCGGTCCGATTCCCCATTGTCTTCAACGCTCTTGAGACGGACATGAGTCGAATTCAAACGACGCGTGAACTCGCCAGACTGTTTAGTTTATATAGCCGTATCGCAATTCGGAAACGGGATTCTAAAAGTGTGCGGGAGGTGATCGAAGGCCAATTGGGTTTAAGTCAATTCATCGCTGGCGAGCCGGTCATTATTTCCCATTTGGTCGCCATTGCAGTCGATGGCATGGCTTTGGGGATTTTAAAGGATGCAATCAAGCACGACGTATTGAACGAATCTGATTTACAGGCACTGTTTCCGAAGGTTTTAGCCCGCATCACAATTGGAAAGGAATGGGAAACAGCGGTTGCAGGCGAACGGGCGCTTGCTTTGCCGATTTTCACCGATTCAAAAAAAGCGAGAGCGGGTCGGATAACGATGATTGTTCCAAACACTCGTGACGCTCTGTTATTTATCGATTTTACGCAAGAGTTACTGGAGGCCCCCACGGGAGACGTGTCCGAATTCAACGCGATGCTCGATCGGATAAATCAGCAGCTTGGAAATCGAGTTAGGACGAATTGGCTGAACGCATTGGATTCTATGGTGACATTGCAGACTGTACCCTCATTTCAGGCAACTGGCAGTGCATTCGTTCGGCGAGCTCTGCAGCATCGAATTGCAGCCCTAGCCATTGGAATTCGGCTCTTCGAAGACAGCCATTCTAGATTTCCCAGTTCTCTAAAAGAGCTATCCGATTTGCCGATGGATATAAAACAGTTGTCGCTTTCTAAAGACCGCACTTTCGGGTATTGCCTTGAGGGCGGCGATGCAAAATTATGGGGTGGTACTTGGATAGATGCCTTTGCGATACCGGATGAACCGGCAGACGTGGATTCGAATGAGGACAACGACGTTTCAGGACATCGATTTTGGTTGTGGGAAATTCCAGCGAATGGGAACAAGCACTGATGCAGACGCGAAACGAAAAGGCTTCCAAGCGAGGCTGTGTGATTTTATCGATTTTGGTCTTTGTTGTGTTGCCATTGTCGCTGATCGTACTGTTGGTTCTGTTGTGGTATGGTCGTGAATCGTCCGGCGCTCGGCGGCTAAAAGCTCGCCTCGATGCGATAGTCAAGCAAGGCTATCCGATCGATGATGATTCGATGGATTCGTTTTACAAAGATCGCACGGACCCTACGAACACGAAAGCATGGTTGGCGGTTTTCGCAACGATGGCCAGCGACGATTTCAAAGCTTCCAAAAACGGAGTGCCTTACGTAGGAATCGAACCGGAACAGCCAATCCTGCCTGAGGGTGAGTGGAAAGAGGCGCAGGTGTCCGTGGCCTTCGTGGAGCGATGGAAAACGCTCTATTCCGACGTGCTTCGCTTGGCAGTCGATGCGAAGCCAGTTCGCTTCCCCATTGACTTCGATTCTTTCTCAACGCTATTGGTCAATACGCAGGAAACTAGAAACGTTGCCGCGCTGCTTGTACTACAGGGACGCGTCGGATTGCGTGCTCGCGATTCCGCTTTGGTTCGGGAGTGCATCGATGCACTTCTTGGATTGAGCCATGTCAATGCGGGCGAGCCGCTTCTGGTCTCGCAATTGGTCTCGTTTTCCATCGACGGTCTGGCATTGGGATTGCTACAAGATGCGTTAGAGTACGATGTGTTGAACGAGCCCGATCTACAATTGCTTTTGCCGAAGGTATTGGCGGCCATCCACATTGGTGGCGACTGGAAGCGGGTCATTTCAGGCGAGCGAGCAATGGCATTGCCCCTTTTTTCCAACCCGAAGAAGGCGCGGTCTCTAGGAGTAACTCCTGTTCCCGGTAGGTCGCGCGATGCGATCTTTTATTTGGATTTGACGCAAAGCGTTATGGATTTACCTACAGAAGACCTTTCCGATTTCAATGCGCAATTGCTAGTGGCCGAGGCGAAGTTTATAAAGCAAGCACAAGCGGGTTGGCTCTCCCAATTTGATGCCATTCTAACAATGCAAATAACGCCAGCGTTCGGTGCAGCGGGGACGGCCTTTGTTCGAAGAGCTTTACAACATCGTATCGCTGCTCTGGCAATTGGGCTTAGGTTATACGAAGATCAATACGCAAGATTTCCGGACTCGCTAGGGGACTTGTCCGAACTGAATTTAGATAGGAAGGATCTATCACCGACCCAAGATCGTTCCTTTGGATATCGCCGAAAGGACGGTGGTGCAACTCTTTGGGGAAGTAGCCTTAAAGATGCATTCACCATACCTGCCGAGCCGCCGGAAGTCTCTGAGGTTGATCCGAAATCGAAGGGATACGGATTTTGGCGATTAGAGCTTCGAGCAATAAAATAGCTACGGATTGCATGCCAAATTGCT
Source organism: Pirellula sp. (assembly GCA_031363425.1). GTDB lineage: Bacteria > Planctomycetota > Planctomycetia > Pirellulales > Pirellulaceae > JBKCUI01. The sequence goes on along the minus strand of JANLUJ010000813.1, from coordinate 3,685 downwards.
GATCTACTCGGTATCGAGTACACTGCCATCCCACAACTACCCCATTTTTCCGAATCCATTTCCGAATTCCCTTTTCGAGACATGCATGGGTCAACTTCGATTTCGAGTTCCAAATGCTGCAAGCTACGACGCGCAGATATGGGGTACGGCATTTGTATCTGGCATCGAAGGAATACCCTGGGCCAGCAAAAATCGGATTGAAAATGACTGCCTGATTATCGATCGAGCGGTCAATGAATCGGGCAAATTGTCGATTGTTTGGCCCACCGAAGAATATGGTCCAATCATGCTATCGACCGCTTCGCTTCGATGTCAAGAAACGCCTTATCTTTTGCAGTTGGAATTGGCCCGAGGGACCCTTCATCGAGTTCGTGGGCGAGGCATCGATTGGCAGCGATTGGGGCTAAAGCTGCCGGAAGCGTTTACGTCATTGATGGACCGGGCGGTATCTGCATTTGTCCAAGCGATTCTTTCAGCGAACGAACTGGATCGATGCATGATGTTGGCCCAGACATCTATCGATCTTGCGGTTAGCGCATCGAAGCCACTCTCGCGTGCGTTCATCTCGCAATCGTTGCAAGCACGGCACCAGTCCGAAAAACAACTTAGCACCCTCTTGGGAGTGAAGATCAAACCCACCGTAGCCTGGGAGCAGGATGCCGAAGCCATGCTCCCAGCCATCAATACGATCAACATTTCGATGGAGATGGGGCAACTCGAGACCGAATCCAAAAGCGCCGCCCTTTCGTTGATCGATGCTCAACTCGCCTGGGCTCGTCGCAATTCGCTTCGCATCTTTGGTGGCCCCCTTATGAATCTTCAAGCGCACGCTGTTCCCAAGTGGTTGTACCTGCTGAGCGACTTTCAATCCATGTATGACGCAGCATGCAAACACGCGACTTTCATGGTCGAGCGATATCAGGGCCAAGTGCATCTGTGGTCCGCGGCGGCCGGACTAAACGCCCCCAACACGCTTGGAATCACGGACGAACAAGTTTTGCATTTGGCGGTTGGCGTCATCCAAGCCGTTCGCCGAAGCGATCCAAAAACGCCAGTTGTGCTTTCCATTGACGCACCTTGGGCTGAATACCTTGGTCAAAAGTCGGACGGTATTAGCCCTTTGCATTTTGCCGACGCGCTGATTCGAGCCGACCTTGGTCTTTCCGGTTTGGGGTTGGAGTTGAATCTCAACTATTGGCCGGGGGGATCCATGCCTCGAGACTTGGTTGACATTTCCGACTTAATCGATCATTGGAATATTTTGGGATTGCCACTCTTGGCACATGTATCCGCACCGTGTCATTTGAACCCAGACTCAATGACAACATCGAAATCCAATATCGTGTCAAATTGGCGCTACCCAACATACTCTTGGTGGGACCAGTCGCAATTGTCGGATAGTGGATCGATTGATTTTCCTGCCGTTGATAAAGTTATTCAGAGCAGTGGCGGTGGAAGTGCGGCAAAGAGCAGCCGCGACCGCATCCCAGTGAATGGTCTTGAAGTGATTCAAATGTTGCTCGCCAAGAGCAATGTGCACGGTATTTTTTGGAACCAGTATTCCGATCGAGAAGACCACATCTACCCGAACGCAGGTTTGATTGCGACAAGCGGAAAGCATCGCTCATTGCTCGACGGCATGTCGAGGCTGCGGCAATTGCACGTACATTGATTCACGCTCCTTGCCCGCCGATCGGTTCGGATTCTTGTCAAAGCCAAGTGTCGGTTCGAAAGCCAAGTGCCAATAGGCCTCTATCGTCGGATAGGCGTTCTCCATTGCGCATTTTCATTTGGATCACTATCACCGATACGTCCAGAATTGCTGCTGGATATCTGTGGTTGATCGTTGCTAGGATAGGTCATTCCGGTCCGTTCGAGCGATGGACTAACGAGTGGAGCCGTTGCTGCTTCGTTGAGGATTGCGCTAGCTTGCGATACCCCTTGGCCCAATCGATCGACGCGAGCGCTTGCTTGCTCGACGGATGAATTGATTCCGTCCGCGGCTCGATTGACGGAGTTGCGAGCGTTGTTGGTGGCTGTGAGGAGTTGAGACTGGGCGTTTGAAATACCGTTGAATAGGTTGCTGGTAGGCAGCGTGTTTTGGCTTGTTTTGTTGCCGAAGCTGGATCCGCCCAAGCCGCTACTCGATGGATTTGACGACGGCCCTGCGCCCCCGGAGTAAGTGCCTGGCACCTGAAAACTGCCTTGCGCGGGCGGCGGAACACGTGCTGGAGCGTTTAGGCCGCTGAAGACCTGCGAAAAAGAGGGGGCTGTTCCGCGGCATCCAACCATTCCAAGTGTGATGGCGGATGCAATCGACCAAACGGCAAAATGTTGATAGGACTTACTTTTGGCGAGTTGGTACTGTTCAATATTCATGGAATCGTTCATCCTGATCAACCAAGTCTAGAGCGTTCACAAATTCATGCATTGGGGACTACGCTACCACGTGGCCCTAGGAGCCATGCTTCGTGGAGATTACGTGTTCGCGGTGCGCGCACGCAATACGAGAAAATACGGATCATGGCAAAATGGGCGAACTGAGAGGATCTGAGTTAACATGGTTAAACTAGGCGCTCACATGAGCATCGCGGGTGGGTACTTCAACGCGGTCGAGTCTGCCGCGGAGTATGGCATGGATGTCGTTCAATTGTTTACCAAGAACAACAACCAGTGGGCAGCAAAACCGATTACGGAAAGCGATTGTTCACTGTTTAAAGTAGCCTTGGAACGCACTGGCGTTTCGCGGCCTCTTTCGCACTCCTCCTATTTAATCAATCTCGCTTCGCCGAAAGACGAGCTTTGGCAAAAATCGATCGACTCGATGGTTGTCGAATGGCAGCGTGCCGAGTTGCTGGGCTTGGATGGAGTCGTCATGCATCCAGGCTCGTTTGTGGATTCTTCACCCGAAGCGGGCCTCGAACGCATCGCGAAAGCTATTCATGATATACATGCCGAAGTAGCTCCCGAGAATGCCTGGTTGCTATTAGAAAACACAGCCGGCCAAGGGTCAAATCTAGGATGGAACATGGAGCAACTCGGTTGGCTCCTTGAACGCACAGGCGACGCCATGAATGTCGGCGTTTGTTTGGATACATGCCACGCACACGCGGCTGGCTATGATTTTTCATCCGCCGACGGATTCAAAGCCTGGGAAAAAGAAGCCAAGAAACACAAAGTGCTGGGTGCGATCCGTGCCCTTCATTTGAATGATAGCAAAAAAGGCTGCGGTTCCAGGGTCGACCGCCACGAGCATATTGGCCTGGGTACGATTGGTCTAGAGGGATTTCGACAAGTCTTAAATCATAAGGCACTCAAGAAATTTCCAATGTATCTAGAAACAGAAAAAGGGACCAACGATGACGATGAAGAGTGGGACGCAATCAACCTGAGAGTCCTTAGAGGACTTGTGCAATGAAACGGGATTGCGTAGAAAAAAATAGTGTATCGCACGAAGCGCAAGCTAGTGATTTTGCGATTCAACACGGGCCGGGGGCCCATGCTACTTGGAGGCCGTCTCACTTTGGAATGCGATTGCAAATAGTGTGGGGCCGTTCGCATTCTTTAGCTTGGAAGCAGAACAATCAGGACCTGCCTGCGGTATTCTTGAATCCCACCGGCTTGGAGCTTGTACAGCTTTAGAACGCCCCCATGGGCTTGCCCATGGGACGTAAAGCTTCCTGGC
>JANLUJ010000809.1:0-4874 GCA_031363425.1 Pirellula sp. | reverse complement strand
AGAGCGCTTTGACGAAATCTGCAATGACTATCGAGACTTTGCTTCTCGGTTGGATTTGCCCGATTTGAATTTCATCCCAATTGCAGCCTTGCATGGCGAAAACGTAGTAGACCCAAGCAATAATATGCCGTGGTACCGTGGCAGCACGTTGATGAACTTCCTTGAGTCGGTATACATTGGCTCAGATCGCAATCTCGAAGACTTCCGATTGCCAGTTCAGATTGTCAATCGACCCAATCTTGACTTTCGAGGCTTTTGCGGGACGGTAGCGTCCGGCATTATTCGTCAAGGAGACCAGATCATGGTCCTCCCCTCGAAGCGCACCAGCAAAGTCGAACGCATTGTTACTCAGGATGGCGATCTAAAAGAAGCGTTTTGTTCGCAATCGGTCACGCTAGTGCTCGAAGACGAGGTGGATTGCTCGCGCGGCGACATGATTGTCCGTCCCGGAAATGTACCCAAGATCAGCAATTCGTTCGATGCAACGATTGTTTGGATGAGTTCCGACGCCATGGTGCCAGGAAAAACATACTTGTTCAAACACACGACACAAACCGTGACCGGCCAAGTCGACTCGCTCAAATACCGCGTGGATGTGAATACGCTTCACCGTACTCCAGCCCCCGATCTGCAGTTGAATGAGATCGGTCGTTGTGCGGTTACATTGAGTCAGCCGATTTACTTTGATGCCTATCGACGCAATCGAGGCACGGGCGCGTTCATCATTATCGATCGAATGAGCAACACGACGGTAGGTGCCGGCATGATCTCGGATCGTGACTCTGCCAAGCAAACTTCGGCCGCTTGGGAAATCACCGACGAACAAACGGAAACCGGACGACGAAGTGTATCGGATGTCATTGAGGTAGAGCGAGCTGCTCGATTTGGGCAGAAGGCCGCTACGGTCCTGTTCACGGGACTCACCGGTACAGGCAAGAGCACCATTGCCCGCGCTGTAGAACGCGCTTTGTTCGATGACGGTCGCGCGGTTGCCGTTTTGGATGGCGAGCTGATGCGTCGCGGTGTGAACATCGACCTGGGCTATACCGTCGAGGATCGCAGCGAAAACCTGCGTCGATCGGCACATGTGGCGAAGCTCATCAACGACAATGGCTTGATCTGCTTGGGAGCCTTTGTGGCTCCTAGTCAGTTGGTTCGTGAACGGGTTGCAGATGTCATCGGCAAAGATCGCTTCATCACGGTCCATTGCACGGCGAGCGAAAGCGTTTGCAGAAAACGGGATACTAAAGGTCACTACGCCGCAGCCGAAGCGGGTAAGCTCGCGAATTTCCCAGGCGTCTCAGCTATTTATGAACCGCCGGAAAATCCCGACCTTGTGTTGGACACTGGCGATCTAAGCGTCGAAGAATGCGTGAGCGCGGTTTTGGAATTGCTAAAAGCGAATCAGATTATTCGGTAGTCGCAGCGATCGGGGGCTTTTGTACATTAGCTGGGAAGCATCTAGCCACACTTTAGGTTTTAAGCCCACAGGCTCGCTCGGCACGCAATAGTACATGGCTGGCTCGCTCGCGGGCTTTGGTTGCTCCTTTGCAAAGAATTTCGTTTACCAAGGTTGGGTTGCCTTCCAATTCCGAGCGTCGTTTACGAGCGGGTTGCAAATAAGCGTCCGAGACATCTGCCAAACGCTTCTTTACCTCGCCATAGCCGAATCCCCCTCGCAAATAGATTGCTCGAAGTTCTTCGATCTGTTCTGGCGACGCGAACAATCGATATAGCTGAAAAAGATGATCGGTTTCAGGATCCTTGGCATCTTCCATCGGACGTGAATCGGTACTTATCCGCATGATCTTTTTGCGAAGTTCTTTTGGATCTTCGAATAGACCGAGGGTGTTGTTATAGCTTTTACTCATCTTCTCGCCGTCGGTGCCTGGTACCTTGGCGGCGCCGGGAACAATCTTGGCCTCGGGCATAGTAAAGACCTCGCCGAAGTGCGAGTTGAAACTACGAGCAAGATCGCGACAAACCTCAATGTGCTGGACTTGGTCCTCGCCGACCGGAACCCAATTGGAGTCGTAAGCCAATATGTCGGCAGACATGAGAACCGGATAGGTGAATAGTCCGACGTCGGCCCGAAGCCCTTTGGCCGTCTTGTCCTTGTATGCATGGCAACGTTCCAAAAGTCCAAGCGGTGCGCCGGTCATCAACAACCAACACAACTGCGAAACTTCGGGAACATCGGACTGCACAAACAAGGTCGCTCGATCAGGGTCCAAGCCGAGGGCCAACAAATCCAACGCAGCATCCTTAACATAGCCTCGTAAGACTTCAGGCTCGCGAACGGTGGTCAACGCGTGTAGGTCCGCAATGAAGTAATAGCCGTCGTGCTCTTCTTGGAAATGGATGTATTGTTTGATCGCACCAAAATAATTGCCCCAATGGAAACGCCCAGTTGGCTGGATACCGCTCAAAACTCGCATTTTTCAAATCCATCAAGTGAGTGTTTGCAACATCCTGCGACGTTACGTTTTCAATGTTCCAACAATCTCGCGCACCGAAGTCGCGCCGAGGGAGTTCAGTGCGTCGGGCAATCCGCGGACAAGTTTGAGACTGACCAAAGGATCGTAATAGTTTGCCGTTCCTACCTGGACCGCAGACGCGCCAGCAATCAAGAACTCCATCATGTCATCGAGGTTCGCGATACCGCCGACACCGATCACCGGGACTCCAACCTGGCTGGCAACTTGATAAACGCATCTCAAGGCAATCGGCTTGATGGCGGGTCCGCTCAGTCCACCAACCACGTTAGCCAGTAAAGGTTTTCGTTTTCGCCAATCGACTGCCATTCCGAGAACGGTATTGATGCAGGTCACCGCGTCTGTACCTGCATCTTTGGCTGCCCTCGCGATATCGACAATGCGAGTCACGTTGGGTGTCAGTTTGGTTATGATCGCACAGTCGAGGACCTTTCGAACTTTACTGACCACCTCGAAGCAGAGTTTGGCATCGGTCCCGAAATCAACACCGCCGGAAACGTTTGGACAGGAAACATTCAGCTCAACGGCTTCAAGCCCATCGGCTCCCCGCAATCGCTCGGCAAGTAGCACGAAGTCATCGAGGGACTTGCCTGCGATGCTTACGATGATGGTTGCAGCTGTGGACTTGAGATAAGGCCAATGATTCGCGAGGAAGTATTCGATTCCATCGTTGTCTAAGCCAATCGCATTGAGGAGTCCAGAGCTCGTCTCCACGGTCCGCCAGGGTGCATTGCCCGGTCGTGGATTTTGAGTGATGGTTTTTGGAAGGATTCCTCCTAATTCTGCCAGGGGTACAACACCAGCCATTTCCTTCGCATAGCCAAAGGTTCCGGAGGCGACGAGGACTGGATTCTTTAAAGCGAGCCGACCAAGCTGGACTCGCAGGTCCAGTTCACGTGCCGTTGACGTATTCGAATGCGATGCTTCGATCATCCAGGATGAGAGCCCTTGCCAAGTCGCTTGACGATCGCCTCGGTAGGCAAAGCAATCACCGTGGCATTGGCCATGGTATCCGTGGAAAGGATATCCAATGAATCATCACCACCTTCGGCAGCTTCGTACTGGACCAAGTATGCGCCGACTTGAAGATAATTTTCATGGAATATGGGTGGCCAGAAATCCTCTGCGCGGTGAGCAAGTGTCCTTGCCAACAAACGCGTGGCACGTCCAGAGAATCCACTGAGCACCATTTCCAGGCGACCTAGCGATTCACGGAAAATATAGAACACGAGAGCGGCGTCCTTGCCTGGCGTTGCACCACCAGCAAAGGCCCAGCTTCCGTCGGCGGTTTCATAATAGAGCCCAGCTTCGGAAGCTTTTTCACTCTTGCTAAGCTGCATACCAGCGGAACATGCCGGTGGATGCGGATCGTGATCTCTGTATCGCAAAAAGAATGGACAGGCTCGTTCAGAGGCCTTCGATACGTTGTCTTGAGTGACAAAGGCATCGCATCCAAACGCGTTGGCTAGCACAAGTTCAACGGTCGGGTTGCTCTTAACAGATCCAAGGCAGACCATTGCCTTGTCGCCACCCATTTCTGAAAAGTCATCGTAGACGCTTTGAGCTCGCGAATGCACTTGCTCAACACTCATCGTGCCTGGGCTCCAAACCAGAGTTTGACGAAGGTGCTCAATGTGCGGCATCTCCTTGCCGCCTCCCTTCTTAGCCGAAATAGCTTTGGCGGTCCCTCCTAGCGTTGATACTCCGTTGAGAACTTCACCAGCAAGAACGCTATCGGAAGCAACAATCCACGCGGTGTCTGCGGATTCGTTGTCAGGCGGACGTCGAACACCTACGCAAATCTCCAGACGAGATCGTCGAGCGAGCATTTCCCAGAAATTCTCTGGAGTAATTGCAAATAGAGCACCAGGCAGCTCTTCGGCTCTGGCGTATCCGTGCTCGATTAAGTAATCACACAATCGAGACAACGCTTCAATTGGAATGTATTTGGCTTCGTTTTTAAGCAGGGCCGCAACTTGGTGACGATCCAAACCTGTGTACTCAACAATGGCTTTGATCGTACCTGGACGTTTTCGTCGGTCCGGTGTGTGCCCAAGCAATTCTGCAAGTCGAAACGCATAACGCATCTTGTTATTTGACTTCCTAGCGACGCAGTACTTGTTTTCAGTATTCGCCGCGATAATAGTAACGAGCGGAGCCCCTGAGATAAGCAGTTTTGCAACCGCCTAAGCAAAATTCTACCCTTCAAGGGCCTTTAAAATACCAAAAAACCCTAACCTCCGATCCATCTTGCGTAAATTTTTCTTGCTTCCTCCGGGTTTTCCGTCCCTTGGATGACAGCTCTACCGTCGGAAAAGACACTTAACACGTAAGGTGGGTGGGTAAATCTCACCAAGAAAGGGGTCTCGATGACTTGCC
>JANLUJ010000518.1:0-3911 GCA_031363425.1 Pirellula sp. | reverse complement strand
GGATTTGACATCGAAATCCGTATTGGTCCCGCCCTCGCTTTGGCTTCGCTTTGCTTGATTTTGTTTGTCTGTATTTATTCGATCACGGTCAGGTGACGCAACTTCAGATCCATCTGTTGTTTTGGGTGAATTAGCTGGATTAACGGTTCGCGAGTTCGTACTCTCACTAAACGAGTTCTTATCGAAACTTGGAGTCTGCTGTTCGTTCTTCAGTTGATCAGCGTTGCGAGAATTATTTTGAGTATTTTGATTTTTCAAATCGTAATTTCCATAGCCTGCACGATATTGATTTTGAGTTCCTGAATTCGCTTGAGCCGAAACCGAATTTACGTTGTCAAAATAGACAGGTCTACCGTTGACGCAAATAAACTCGCGACCGCTTGCATCAAGGCGAAGCACATACACGCGACCATCACTTTGAGATTGCAGGGGTTGTTGCATGTTTTCACCTGCCATCGAATTCCCTGATTGTGACTGTGTTCTGAATTGCGTCGGCCCACCGTTTTGACCGGCTCCTGCATTCCAACCCTGGTTTTGTGATTGTCCCACTTGCATGGGCTGCCCCTGAGTTTGAAACGAAGCAGTACCATTGTTTCCGTTCGCCGGGAATGAATTGCCGTTCTGATTAAACTGATCTTGGGTAACCGTGCCTCCACGTTGTGTAGTTCCCAGACCTGATTGCCCTTGGACCTGAGTGGAAAGGTTTGAATTCAATTGTGCAGGCTGTCGATTGGAATTGCTTTGGATGTTGGTGTTGTTTTGAATCCCAACATTTCCGTTGGGTACGGACGCTCCGTTGACTTGACTTTGAGTACTCAGCGAAGAACGATTTTGAACGTCGCCCGATACGGTTGCTCCAGAACTTTGCTGAAGATTTCTGTCCACGGTATTTTGAGCCTTTTGTATTCCGTTTTGAAGCGTGCTTTGAATGTTGTTCAGTGCTCCTTGAGCTGGACTAGCCGGATTGGTGGTAGCCTGACCAAATAAACTAGAACCGAAGCAAGCAAATGCTCCTGCGATTAAATGACGATGCATCGTATTTCTCCAATGGGTTTTGAACCAAACGTAACATATCGAAATCTCATACATTAGGATTTCGACCAGATTGCTTTTCACAAGACGCACATCATGTGCCACAAAGCGGGATTACCGATTTCATCGCGTATGTGCTCGGAATGCAATCGCATAGATGCTAAATCAACGACACATTGGTCGATTCAGTGTCAACATCATTCGGCAGCTACAATACCGACTTCAAATGGTGTAGCGATTGTTTCGAGGTCACTATTTGCCGGACCGCAGAGCAAGTGCCCTTTTTTGTCAAATCGCGAACCGTGGCACGGGCAGTCCCACGTGCTTTCATTGCGGTTCCACTCCACTATGCAACCGAGATGCGGGCAGACAGCAGAACACTGGTGCAGCACACCATGATCATCGCGATACGCTGCCACCTTTGAAATCCCAGCTCGCACAATTGCTCCGGTGCCGGGAGCAATCGATTGCATTGAATCTACATCGCCGCCTGTCATCCAGGTCGAGTATTGAGCAATAACATTAAGATTCTCCTGCAAGTAACGTCCAGCAGCGCGAAGCGTTTTCCGCGATGGATCGTACAGAGTAGACCATGGATTCTGTCGCTCTAAGATCAAATCGGAAAGGAGCATTCCAGCAATTGTTCCATGCGTCATTCCTTGTCCAGAATCGCCAGTGGCAATATACACGTTTGGACCGTCGAGTGGGTTCCGACCAATAAATGCTAGACCATCGATCGTTTCCAATACTTGCCCCGACCATCTGTAAAGGATTTTACCACTCGTAGCAAATCGCTTGCGTGTCCACTCTTCGATGCGTCTATACCGATCCTCTGAATCATTCGCTTGGCCGGTCTTGTGATCCTCTCCGCCAACTATAAGTAATTCTCCGGCCGATTCGCTTTCAGGAAGTGCCTGAATTCGGACGTAATGATAGGGACTTTCTGTATCCCAGTACAATGCCTTCGCGACCGATCCCTTGGGGATTTCAAACCCTAAAACATAGCTGATATATGCAGCTTGTTTGGTATGGACGGTTACAAAATCATTGAACGGACTATTCGTAGCTACGACCACAGAATGAGCTGTTACCGTAGTGCCTAAATACGTATGAATCATTGCTGGCGGTCCGCTTTCAATTTTCTCCACACGGGTTTGGGTGAAAATGAGTCCTCCCTTTCGCTGAATAGCTTGCTTCAAACCGACTAGATACTTTAATGGATGAAACTGGCCCTGGCGAGGGAATCGCAAGCATGGAAGGGATTTGAATTCATGCAACGAACAATTCGGCATGAGTTCAATTTGGGAAAGTCCGGCTCGCCTTGCAGCTAACAACTCCTGCTGCAGAATCTCGAATGACTCGCCCGAAGAACCCACGAGATAACCATCTAGCCTCTCAAAGTCACATTCGATACTTTCTTCATTTATGATCGATTCAATCCGATCGATTGCGGCCGTATGACTTTCTGCAGCCAATCGCATCCCATCAAAACCGTGCCAGGCTTCGATATTAACGTATCGATCGTCGATCGCGTTGGTAAGATGTGCCGTTGTTCTTTGCGTCTGCCCACCTCCTATGGGTCCATCATCCAGTACGACGACCGATTTTCCTTCGCGTAGTAACAGATAGGCAGTGGTCATACCCGCTATCCCCGCCCCAACTACGCACACATCAGTTGCCACATCCTTACTGAGCGATGCTGGTGAGGAGATTTCGCCTATTTGCATCCATATCGATGTTGTTTGTTCGAGTTTTGCATTCATGTTAATTGGTCCATGCCCTTTCAGCGCGGCGAACCGTATTTTCCAGGTAACCCAGGGCGTCGCTGCGCTATGCCCTGGGCTAAGATGTTGATGCCCCATTCGGGGCGTTAGACACGGTAGCTTCATATCTCCGAGACGAAGATGTCCGCCTCGGAGAGGCGGACCTACGTGTTTGTTGAAAATGCTTGCCGATAGCAAATGGCAAGCTGAACGCGATTGCGGAGTCGGACTCTATGACCCGCATTCGCAGGATGCCGCGTTCGATTTCCAACCTTCGGAGGCTTCTTTCGAGTTTCTATTTAAATGAACTTGGCTATCGACATGTGATATCCAGTTCAACGGAATGAAATGATGCTTATCGTCGGGGCTATCTTTGCGAGTCAATTTGATGGAGTTCACATCAACTCCATCGACAACACCCACTTTTTTGCCGCATGATGCAATGACGTTCATGTGCTCCCTAATACCACCTATTCCCACATCGTCCCCCGCGATCGTTCCCAGACCAGTCTTTTCCTTGACGAAATCGACAGCCGTTTCCGCACCCTGTGCAATCTTGCTTCCAACATTTTTTGCGGCATCCGTAACAGAATTCCCCAAGTCAGACATCGTTTCCGAAATCGTTTTAGCCATGACATCGCTCCTTAAAGTTTCATTGAATAAATGCAATCGTGAACGCCTCGATTGCGATGCTGGTCATTCTTTCGAAGCTTATGCGCCCCGACCCCAGCAGTTTGTTTTCTAAGTGACTAAGCAAACGCCATACCGAGGGGACGATAGTCCGTAGACAAATGCCAGTTTGATTGGTGGCTGCTGTACTGGTGTCGGCTCTGGAGCAACTGGCGGCGGATCTTTTAGAGGCGGAGGAACATCTGGTGGATCACCCACGTCTGGAAGATTTGGATCCGGTTGTCTTGGACCTGGAATCTCCGGATCGATTTTGGAGGGCTCGTATTCCGGTTTGTCACCTGCTGAGTAAGCGCTCACCATGACCGGGGTTAGATTTTGGCGGCACGGGGTTGATTTGCGGGGTAGTTTTTGCTTGTGGCAACGTCGCCACTTTTTCAAAGACCAACTCAACTCGCGAGGCCATCGTGACCCGATCTCCAGACTCCG
>JANLUJ010000689.1:0-2784 GCA_031363425.1 Pirellula sp. | reverse complement strand
CTCGCAGGGTCCGCGAACCGCTTTCGACGGGACGGACTTCGGCACCCATAAGCCGCATGCTGAAGACGTTTGGCTTTTGACGCCGCACATCCTCTGAACCCATGTACACTACGCAAGGCAAGCCAAAGTGAGCGCATGCGGTCGCGGACGCCACTCCATGTTGCCCAGCACCTGTTTCGGCGATGACACGCGTCTTTTTCATCCGCAAGGTCAATAGAGCTTGGCCAAGAGTATTATTGATCTTGTGCGCACCGGTGTGATTGAGGTCTTCGCGCTTGAGCCAAATCTGAGCGCCGCCAAGCTGCTTACTTAGGCGCTTCGCATGATAAAGCGGGGATGGCCGACCAACAAAACGATGTAGTAGTTCGTTGAGCTCGGCATGGAAGTCGGGATCCTTCATCGCTCGCTCGTACTCTACAATCAATTCGTCCAACGCTCTAGTCAAAGTCTCAGGGACATAGCGACCGCCGAAGTCGCCAAAACGGCCACTCTGGTCCGGTACCAGTTTGGTTGCGGTCACATCATCCGCTTTGGTCGAAGTTTTGGGGGACGGGGCAAGACTCATTGAGTGACAACCATCGTTGGAGAATAGGTATAGTGCAGAGCGCTATAGTCTGGAATGAACGTACTGAGTACAAGCGATATTCGGACGGGACGTCGATCCCCTCTATTTGGTCGGATTATTGTCGAGCCGCAGTAATTATTGGTCAAGCTGCAAATGAAACAAGTTTCGCGTGGGCCGTACCTATCCATTCCGCCGACGTCCGAATCTCGGCTTCGGTGGTGAAGCGTCCAAGCCCAAATCTCAGGCTTGACCTGGCTTGATCGATACTGAGACCAATTCCCGTCAAAACGTGACTGGGATGCGGTTCGGCAGAAGTGCAAGCGCTACCGCTGCTTACCGCTAGCTCTGGCAATTCCAACATCAATGATTGACCCTCCACTTTTGGAAAGCAGACATTCAGGTTATTGACCAATCGACTAGCACGCGAGTCCAAACTGGGGCCATTCAGGATGAGACCGTCAATGCGTTCATTCAATAACAGCCAAAGTAGATTCCGCAGGCGTTCTTGCGTTGATAGTTCGGCTACAGCATTCTGTTGCATGACATCAAGGGCTTTTGCCATACCGACAATTCCAACACTATTAAGGGTCCCGGATCGAAGACCCCACTGCTGGCCACCACCGACGATTTGAGGTTGAATCAAGACTGAGGAAGGTGACTGCCGAACAAACAACCCACCCACACCCTTTGGGCCATAAAATTTGTGAGCCGAAAAACTCAGAAGATCCACACCGTGCGATTGTACATCGATCGGCATGCGCCCCACCCCCTGACTTGCATCAGTATGAAGAGGGATACAAAATCGTCCACACAGTTTTGCAATTTGGGCAATCGGTTGAATCGTACCAATCTCATTATTGGCAAGCATTATGCTGACCAAGGCCGTGTTCTCGCTGAGTGCGTTTTCGAGTCGGTCGAGTTCCACGGTGCCTGCTTGGGGATGGCCGTTAGGCAATACAGGAAGCCGAATGATTTCGAAGCCCATTCCTTCCAGCCTTGCCAGCGGATCGAGCAACGCCCTGTGTTCGGTCACAAGCGACACGATCGAACGTCGCTTCTGTTTGGGATGCAAGGCTACGCCAAATACCGCAAGATTATTGCTTTCGGTAGCGCCGCTCGTAACAATAATTTCGTCACTGCTTGCATTGAAATGAGTTGCGATTCGTTGAATAGCATCGTTGACGAGTTGGCCAACCACGCGACCGGCTTCATGTGAAGTACTACCTGAATTTGCATAATACAAATCCATCATAGGGAGCATGGCGGCCATTACCGCTGGGTCGATGCAAGTCGTCGCCTGATTGTCAAGGTAGATTGCCATCGCTAATTGGCCGCCGAAACGACAATGCCAACACAATGGCCTTGGTGCGTTTGAGAAAGCTTAATGGCATGAGTCGCAGTCCTTGGTTTCGCGGTTTTCGATATAACGTTAACAGGGCAATCGCCACCGGTCCTGTTATGGTTTGTAGTCGGAGCAATAGTGCCGGCCCTCATGCCCGCCAACGAAGCAATCCATTCGACCAGTCCAGAACCACTTATGGAGTCGCCGATAGCCCCTTTGTAGGAAACGACGGGAACATCCCTCAGAATGTTGGCAATGCCGCGCGATTCTCCCGCGTCGCATGCAAGTGTTCCATTCGCGCCGGTATTCACATGGTCGATTTCGTTTGCACTCAGACCGGATCGTTCGAGCAAAATGGACAGTGTTCTTTCGGTGGCGCTTTGCGTTCCACTCCATCGGGTCCCCGTCGATGTACCAAATGCATTTGCCCAAGCGGTAACGGAGCCAAGGATTGTCGCATTGCGAGCTTCCGCATGAGAGCGTCGTTCGAGGATAACGGAGGATGCGGATTCTCCTGCAACGGAACCATTGCGATCTGCATCAAAAGGTTTGCATGCGGTCTCAGGATTGTTGTATGACGTGGAGTAATCCTCTTCGTATCGTTGGAGCAAACGCGTGAAGGTGTTTTGCGAGGCGGTAGAACCAACCACCATGACGTCTGCCTTTCCGCGACGAATCACGTTGATGGCTTCCAAAGTTGCGTTCAATCCACTGGTACCAAGGGTCGTGATCGTATTATTCGGGCCGCGCGCGTCCAACGCAATTCCGACGTGGCAAGCAGCCATGTTCGGGAGGGACTTTAACATCCAAAGCGGATACATGTTTTCGATCGCTTCCTTGGCCCAACGGCTATGATTCATTTGGCCGTTGACAGCAC
>JANLUJ010000664.1:0-4149 GCA_031363425.1 Pirellula sp. | reverse complement strand
CCGAGCTCGGAACCAAATTGGTGGGCGATGCGATCTTCAAGAAATACTCACGGTGGCCGGTCTACTCTAAGTTCTTTGACAATATGGGGCCGATTCCCCACCACATGCACCAATCGCAAAGGGATGCAAAGTTGGTAGGGCAAGAGGGCAAGCCAGAGAGCTATTATTTTCCGCCCCAATACAACAACGTAGACAATAACTTCTCCTATACCTTTATGGGTTTGGAGCCAGGGACGACGAAGCAAGACTTGCGACGTTGCTTAGAAAATTGGAACAAAGGTGATAACGGCATACTTGATATGTCTCGAGCATATCGATTGAAGCGGGGTACAGGTTGGTTGATTCCGCCAGGAGTCTTGCATGCACCTGGCTCGTTATGCACCTACGAGCCTCAATGGGGCAGCGACGTGTTCGGTATGTATCAATCGATCGTTGAGGGACGATATGTACCTTGGTCGTTGTTGGTCAAGGATATGCCGCCGGAAAAACACCAGGACCTTGATTTTATTGTTGGACAACTGGACTGGGACAAGAACGTGGATACGCACTTCAAAGACAGTAACTACATTGAACCAGTTACGGACAAGCAAATGAGCGGCCCCGGTTTCACGGACAAGTGGATAGTGTATGGCACGATAGATAAAGAGCAACTTTTCAGTGCCAAAGAGCTGACCGTTGAGCCAGGTGCTCGATGTGTCCTTAAGGACAATGCCGCGAGCGGTTGGATCACTGTACAAGGCAAGGGGCGCATCGGCAAACTCGCATTGCAAACGCCTGCCATGATTCGATTCGGTCAAAACACCGAAGACGAGGTGTTTATTAGCCATGAGGCAGCCGCGCGTGGTGTTGAAATCGAGAACACTGGTAGCGAGCCGCTCGTTGGGCTTCGATACTTCGGTCCAGATGCACACGCCAATATGCCTCTCAATGGCGCTTGGAAAACACAATCTTAAAACATCGCCGTTGGCGAATTTTCACACCAATCCTTAAACAAAAGCTTGCACCGGAGTTAGTATGCCAAGTAAGTCCTCTCCAAAAATTCACAATGCGATGTGGCCTGGTCTCGTTGGCAAGGGGGATGGCCCCGGCCAAGAACCGCCGATTAGCCTGGAACACATGCTCGAATTGACGGCTGCCGCGTCCGTCAACGGCCAGAAATTCGACGGCATCGACTATTTCTTGTTCTTTCCGCACACGGATCCCAATGCGAGCGATGCGGAACTGAATCGGATTGCAGATTTGATCGCCAGTCATTCCTTTTCGGTTGGCTCGCTCGTTGCTCCGGTTTGGCCAGGTACCGTGGGCGATTCCGCTATGGGTGACGCGGCCGCGAAAGAGAAATTCCTTTCAGCGGTTCGTATGGCTTGTCGCATCGCCGACGTTTTCGACAAACATGGGATTCGCAAATACGGCGTTATTCGGATCGATAGCGCTGAGTTCGGGATCGAGAAGTGGAAATTGGACAAAAAAGCCAATACGCAATCAATCGTTGATACGTTCAAAGAAGCAGCCAAGATCGCTAAAGATCATGGACAGCGACTCGCAGCGGAAGGCGAAATTTGCTGGGCAGGTATGCACAGTTGGAAGGACATGCTTGACGTACTCGAGGGAGTTGGCATGCCTGAGGTGCTCGGCTTTCAGGCGGATCTTGCACATACGTATTTGTATTTGATGGGCTACAACGCGCCGGAACACGCTTTGCTCCAACCAGGTTACACCGAAGCCGAGTTTTATGCCGCTTATGAAAAAATGACGGACAAACTTAGGCCGTGGACGATCGATTTTCACGTTGCTCAAAACGATGGCCAAGTGCACGGCGCGGGTGCGCACGACAAGACTGGCAAGCATTGTCCGGCGGATGATCCAAACGGGAAGCTTGATATCGTGCGTTGCGCCGGGTATTGGCTTAAGGATGCTCCATCGCGTGGCATCAAGCACATCTGTTGGGATGGTTGCATGTTCCCAAATGCAACGCTAGAGACCCCTGCCACTTGGAACTCGATTCTCGACACGATGATTCGTGTTCGAGATGCACACGGATGGTAGATCGTGGGATAGGCTTCCAGCCTGTCTCTATGCCACGTCAAGAACGCACATTGATTGTAGATCGTGGATAGGCTTCCAGCCGCTTCCAGCCTGTCGCTATAGTTAGGCAAGCGACAGGCTGGAAGCCTATCCCACCTAAAATTATGACTAAAACGAACAACACTCTCCCTCAATCCAGAACCAAAAGACTACGATGAAAGAACTACGCATTGGCATGATCGGATACGGATTCATGGGCAAAGCACACTCGAATGCATATGCTCAAGCGAATCACTTTTTCCCAAGCGAGTACAAGCTAGTCATGAAGGCTTTGTGTGCTCGCAATGCGGAGAAGGCCAAAGCCTTTGCAGCCAACTGGGGTTACGCATCGATTGAAACGGATTGGCGCAAGCTGATTGAACGCAAGGACATTGATGCGGTCGATATCTGCACGCCTAATAACATTCACAAGGAGATCGCTATCGCGGCGGCCAAAGCCGGCAAAATGATCTTGTGCGAAAAGCCATTAGCCATGAATGCTGCCGAAGGCGAAGAGATGTGCCAAGCGGTCGAAAAAGCCGGAGTTGCAAATATGGTTTGGTACAACTATCGGCGTGTCCCAGCGGTCACGCTCGCCAAGCAGATCATCGATTCCGGAAAACTCGGCCGAATCTTTCACTATCGGGCCAATTTCTTGCAGGACTGGACCATTAATGCGGACGTACCGCAAGGTGGCGCGGGGACTTGGAGATTGGACGTGGAAGCGGCCGGTAGCGGGGTGACAGGTGACCTGCTGGCTCACTGTATCGATACGGCGCTTTGGCTCAACGGATCGATTCGAGATGTCTCGGCGGTTACGGAAACATTTGTGAAAGAGCGAGTGCATTCGGAAACAGGCACAAAGCAACCGGTTGGTATCGACGACGCTTGTACGTTCTTTTGCCATTTCGGGAATGGATCGCTAGGACTATTTGAATCGACCCGTTATGCACGCGGGCATAAAGCCCTTTATACATTTGAGATCAATGGCGAACACGCGAGTATCGGTTGGGATTTGCATGATTTGCATCGCTTGAAGTATTTCGATCACGCTGATGAATCGAAGGTTCGAGGTTGGAGAAGCATCCATGTCTCCGATGGCGACCAACCCTATATGGGAAATTGGTGGGTACCAGGCTTGCAGATCGGGTACGAGCATTCGTTCATTCACCAGGTAGCCGATTTCCTTAAGAGTCTGGAGACAGGCGAGCAAGCCCATCCATCGTTCCGCGATGCACTGGAAACTCAAAAGGTCTGCGACGCGGTACTGACTAGCGCCAAGAATCGTCAGTGGGCCGAAGTGTAGCTCGGCACTCCGTGCCGAGAAATATGGCACGGAGTGCTGTTCTCCACTGGATACTCAGCCCCGAGAATTAGCCAAGTCCAACTAAACGGTGAAGGAACCATTCATGAACGTTACACAACTAGCGTATTGCGTAATCGCTTTCATTCCTTTTGCCACAATCTATGCCGACGAGACCGTCGAGGGAAAAGTAACTCGCATCATCGATGGCGATTCCATTCTGGTTACCGACGCAAAAGGTGTGGAATACGAAGTCCAACTTGAAGGGATCGATGCGCCTGAGGCGCAACAGGACTTTGGCAAGGAGTCGACGGAGGGGCTTTCGAGGTTCCTCAAAGACAAATCGGTGCGACTAAAGTGGAAGAGCAAAGACAACTTCGATCGTCTTTTGGCCCAAGTCTATGTTGGCGACAAGCACATCAATATCGAGATGATTAAGACCGGCATGGCCTGGCATTTCAAGCGATACAACAAAGACGAGGAACTAGCGAAAGCAGAGACCGAGGCACGAGAAGCCAAGAAAGGCCTTTGGGCCAAGGAATCACCCATGGCACCATGGGACTATCGCAAAGAGAACAAAGCACCGGACAAACCACTGAAAAAGTAGTTGGTTTGGCCATAGTAGAACAGTTGTCCTCAACTGTTTTCAGTCTGCGTGTCAAAATCTAGTATCGAGGGGCACCAAAGATTGATCAGGAGGTTTGATGGGTATCTATCAAGATGCCCGTCGCGTAAATGGACGCTAGCAGCGTCCACCACGTGGCTGACGCTGCTAGCGTCAG
>JANLUJ010000594.1:0-6761 GCA_031363425.1 Pirellula sp. | reverse complement strand
CCTGTTCGCTAATTTGAATAGTGTCATCCAAGGCAAACATTCCGACGTCGGCATTTTCGTCCCCTTCGTAAATGGACTCGTCGCTAATTGGCGAAATCTGTTCCATGACACGATTAACAATCCAGACGGCCGCACATTCGGAATCATAGCAATCCACAATTCCTCGAATCGAGCCACTTTGAATATAGAACTTGGCCATATCTACTACCCCTGTTGATTTGCGAACTGGACGGTCAAAATAGTTCACAACCACTTCGCAAGCCTGGTATCGAATTAGCATGTGCTGTGGCTGAGACAATCGTTGTATCGCCGATCCGTTTGACACGACCGGTCACGCCGAACGTGTTTTTAGGTTAGTCAGGGGAATATTTTCGGGAAAAGCGGAGTTCCTGAGCTTGGAAATCGGTCCGATTCTTGAGTTTCCACCTGCGGACCCTCTATACTGTTACTTGAACGGAATTCAATAGGCTCGGTCCATTCGTGACAAACTGTTTTTGCGGTACCGCAATGATTGGTGGTCAGGCCTGGATCGAACTTAAGATCAAGTCACAACGGTTGATACCAGGAATTGCCATCCACTATGAGCATATCTCAGACAAAGAATCTTATTGCCATTCCAAGTTCTTTGGTTACTCAGTTGTCTGAGTTTCGAAGACGGGTTTGGACCATCAAGATGCTAGAGGCGACCGGCATAGCTTTGTTCTCGATCTTTTTCGGGGTTCTTTGCGTGTTCGCCTTGGATCGGATCTTCGATTCGCCAGCATGGATTCGGGCCTTTGTATTACTCGTAGCGACTGTCGGAGTTGCTACGATCCCCTATTGGTTTCAAAAATGGGTCGTTCAAGTTACGACCGCAGAATCGGTAGCAAAGCTTCTAGGTCGACGATTGCCTGCCGTTGGAGACGCATTATTAGGTGCCATCGAACTATCCCATAGCGACTCAGAACAGTTGAGATCACCTGCTCTTTGCAAAGCGGCCTTAAACCAAGTAGCGGAGGATTCCGCAAAACGGGATTTCCTAGCAGCCACACCTTCTTCAAGTCACAGAATCTGGGGATCGCTTGCGGCCACTGGCCTCGCACTTGTAGCCGGACTATGGATTCTATTTCCTGCCGCGGTATCGAACGCCTGGGCTAGATTCGCGGCACCTTTAGGAAACGTTCAGCGGTATACCTTCGCAGCAGTTGAGCCACTTCCTAGAAGTGTGATCGTCCCGCATGGTGAGTCATTTCCAATTTCGGTTAAGCTGGCTTCTGGTTCTGCTTGGACCCCAAGCAAAGCAACTGCGATTATCGGAAATCAATCAGAATTGGAGTCCAAACTGCTCGATAGGGAGTATTCATTCGAGTTTCCGCCACAAATCGAGTCTGGAACACTGACTCTGTCGATCGGCGATGCAACGCCGAGCCTGCAGATCGAACCCAAGCTTCGTCCTGAGCTTGAAAAGATTCAGGCTAATATCGAGCTCCCCAAGTACCTGCAGCGAGAACAGTTTTTGACCAAAGATGTGAGAGGAGGCGGGCTTTCGGTCGTCTTAGGTTCGGGCGTTGGTTTTGATGCAACCACGTCTAGAAGCCTTGTATCAGCCAAGGTCAACGGTAACGAAATATCCGTACAAGATCAGTCGTTCAATCCGAAGCGCGAGGTAATGCATGAATCAAAGAAAATTGAATTCGATTGGACAGATACGTATGGACTTTCCGCAAAGTCACCTTTTTCGGTCAATGTAACGGTCCGAAACGACGAAGCCCCAGCGGTTTTCTCGGATGGCCTTCCGCGATCTCGAGTCCTTCTAGATTCCGAACAATTGCAGTTCACTGTGCGTTCCGTGGACGATTTTGGCGTGAAGCAAATTGGGATGGAATGGCGAACCGCCGAGGGATTCGTTGGAACGGCTCCGATCAAAGGGGAGTTGTTGCTTTCGCCCGGCAATCCAAATGCAGAAACGTTGGATGCGATGGCGACATTCCAGGCCACTGCCCTCAAAATACCGGCACAGCCGCTCGAATTGAGAATGTTTGTTGAGGATTACTTACCCGAACGCGGTCGAGTCTATTCGACACCGCATTTGCTATATGTTTTGACTCCGAGTGATCACGCTATTTGGGTGCTTGAGCAATTGAGCAAATGGCAACGTGAATCGCTAGAGGTTCGGGATCGCGAGCTGCAACTTCTTGATACCAATCGGAAAATTCGTGATTTGTCGGAAGATGAACTCAACAAGGAAGACACCCGTCGCAAGATTGAGCAGCAAGCATCTGCCGAACAAGCCAACGGCCGTCGACTAAAGAACTTGACCGGCAAAGGTGAAGAACTGCTGCGACAGGCGGCACGCAACTCGGAAATTGGTGTAGGCCACTTAGAGAAATGGGCGGAGATGCACCAAATCCTTAAAGACATTGCCGCCAATAGGATGCCTTCGGTTGCCGATCTTCTCAAGCAAGCCAAGGACGCGAAGAGAATCGCCAAGAGCGGTTCTCAACAATCAAAATCTGGCCCGATGGTTGGACAAAACAAAGATTCGGCAGGCAATCCCGCTGATCCTGTCAAGACGGAGCCTCAACCTCCGAAGCCACAGGGACCAACGATTGCAGATCGAGAGTCTTCTCAACAACCGCCAATTGCATCGGAGGAGGACCCAAACCAAGAACCCAAGAAGGCCGGCGCTCCCGCTCCCTTGCGATTGCCTACCACTACGGTTATGGGCAAGCCTCAACCCAAAAAACCAGGAGAAGAAGAGGACTCGCCACCGGAAGAGAACAAAGTCGAGGAGGCTGTTCGAAAGCAAGAGGAGTTGTTGGCCGAATTCGACAAAGTTGCCGAAGAGTTGAACAACTTGATGGCGAATCTTGAGGGGAGCACACTCGTGAAACGACTCAAGGCGGCTTCGAGGGAACAATTGCAAATTGCTGATGCAACGTCGAATGAAATCAACGAAGCGTTTGGTTCGAGCTTAAAGAGACTAAAGAACGACCAACAAGTTCGAATCAAGCAGTTGAAGACTCGAGAGGAAGGAGCACTCAACAACGTTGGACTGATCATTGACGACTTGGAAGCGTTTCATGAGCGGCGGCCGTTGGTCAAATTCCAAAGCGTACTCGATGACATGAAGAAAGAGGATGTGCTTGGCGGCATTCGGCTTTTGTCGAATCGAATAATGGAGTCACAGGGCATGGCGATAGCAGAAGCGGAGTTCTGGTCCGACACGATGGACCGTTGGGCAGAAGATTTGGTCGATCCAGCATGCAAGGGTGAATGCAAAGGGAGCAAATCCAAAAGTTCGCTTCCTCCATCGATTATCCTCGAAGTGATGAAGATCTTGGAGGAAGAGATCAATCTGCGAGAGCGGACGCGTGTTGCAGAACAGGCAAAGCCCATTGCCGAAAACGAGAAGTACTTAGACATGGTTGATGAATTGGCAACAACGCAGATTAGTCTTCAGGAGCGAATTGTGGCCGTTTGCCAAAAAATTGAGGACCTGCCTGACGCACAAAACGAATTTGGCAAAGAAATTGCCTTGATGAATGAGGTCGATCGAGCCATGGTTGACGCGGCAACTATTCTTGATCGACCTGACACTTCTAAATTTGCGATTGCGGCAGAGACCGAAGTCATCGAGTTGTTGCTTAAGAGCAAGCGAATCAATCCAAAAAGCGGAGGGGGCGGAGGTGCGGATCCTGGAGGGGGCGGAGGTGGAGACACTCAGGATGCAGCCATCGCCTTGCTAGGGCCAGGCATCAACGAAAAGGAAGCTCGCGAAGACCACGGAGTACAACAGTCTACCGGAACAGCTGGTTCGACTTTTCCTGAGGAGTATCGCCAGGGTCTGGATGAGTACTTTCAGAGGCTCGAGCGCAAGGCGTTGCCGTGAGTATTGCACGCGCTCGGCTTGGATTCGGCCGTGTACGATCGTCGTATCTATGTTTTGTATCTGCTGTCGTAACGATCTGCGTTTGGGCTGGAATGATACAGGCCCAACGAAAAGACATCGGTGTTCAAGACGTCTTGATCCAAGATGCACAGGTCCTTGGACTTCAGCCAGGACTTCCCGGTCAAGCGCCACATTCGAAACCGCAATTGCTAAAACAAACTCGAGGACTGATTCAAAACGAGTTAACCATCATCGCCGATCTTTGCGGTTTGGACCAAAAGCAGCAGCAGTCATTAGCAGACTTGGCAGAGAGTGAATGGCGTGCTAAGACGAATCCGTCGATTGTCAAAAGAATGCAGGAGCATGTATATGGGATGATCGATCTGGATAGTCTCGCCGAGCGCTTGGTTCGGTCCTGGCTCGAAGCGGTCGCGACTGCCGAACAATTGAGCAAGTACGACCAAGAACTCGCTGACAGAATGAGGTGGCGGCAGAGAGCCTTGATTAGCAAAGTTTTGGAAACGCTTGAGGTGAAGTTAAACCTTAGCGGTGTGCAGATGGACCAGATCGAAGTGATTCTTAATGAAAAATGGAAAGACCGTTGGTACCGATCCTTGGAAGCGACCTTTGACAACCCTTCGCTTTTACCTGTGCCTGAGATTCGTCCGAGCTGGATTTCGCCTATCCTTTCAGATTCGCAAAAAGCTGCGCTAGTCACCCGCGACTCACAACCGAAATTCGGAACGGTGCAAAGCTCCGCAGATTCGCCATCGTTGGCAATCGACGAGAGATTTCGAGTTGGGGCGACAATGAGTTCTGATTCAATTGAAATGGATAGTACTGTTTCGAAGAAAGACATAGCTGAGATAAACGGCGTCATCGATGGGATCCTAAGAAAGGCAAAAGAGGAAGAAGAAGGGAAAGTGGATGCAAAGAAGCCTTGACCTGTCTTTAGGCAATCCGCTGAGAACTTGTAATCGTAAATTGGGCCCCCGGTCCGAGTTGTGTATGTCCACGTGCCTATTGTTTTTTTGCCTTTGGCACTCCGTATTCTTCGCCTCCACATCTTTCGCACAAGGCGCGGCGCAAGACCAGGAAGAAGAAGAAGCAGCGGAAGCGGAAGTTGTTCGAGGTGCTTTACCGCGAATGAACCGACAACAGATGGAGGAGTACATGTACGGTTCGTTGGGCGGCTCCAAGGCCGCTTTTCATAAGTTAAAACGGGATAGCATTCGAAGAGAACTGGATCGAGTACACAGTATCTGCACTTTGACTGACGAGCAGTGGAGTAAACTCAACGAAGCTATCGATGTCGACATTCAGCATATTGAAATTCGGATCACTTCGTTGTTAAGCTACGATGGAAAGATGTCACCGAAAGTATTGCAGGAAATGCAACAAAAGGTTTGGCAGTTTGCTGCATCGATACAAAACGAAAAAGAAGAAGACAAAGCGGTCTGGCGCAAGGTACTGAATTCGCAACTCACCAAAGAGCAATCGCAAAAGATTAAAGCGGATGAATCGAAAAAACTTAGCAACCAATCGAGGACGGCGCAGTTAAAGAACCTGTTGAGTATGCAACGCAAGTTAGGCCTCAATGAGATCCAGCGTGTGAGATTAGATGAATGGCTCAGTAAAGAGGAGAACCGGGATTTAGACTTCGCTGCAGTCTGTCGAAAGCTCCGCAAATCTGCACCGGTAGCGGATATACTGAGTCCAGTTCAGAGGAAAGCGCTTGAGACAGTTCCAGCATCTATACCTGTTCCGCTAAACCGAATACTGCCCCCTTTGGATATCCTTCGATGAGCGTTTCTTTATTAGGCGAGCGGCAACATGGAGTCTATCATCCACACTCTGGTGTGAGTAGCTTAGGTAGGCAGGCCGAGGTCAGCCAACTTGCAAACGCCATTCTTCCGCTCGCCTCAGTCGTCGAATTACTTTCCATTGGACATTTATTTTCGATTGGACGTTTTGCGATTCTCGCTTTAGCTATATTCGCTTGTTCGTTGCATTCCAATGCGAGCGCCCAGCCACCGCGGCGAGATGGGGCGGCGGTACAGGGGCAAGCAGTTGCGCGCGATGTGCGTGAGATATACGATCGAGGTTTGAGTTGGCTGACCAACAACCAGGACGAAAACGGTACCTGGAAGTCCACGGGTGGTGAGGGTGCTGGCGCAGGCGGAACTGGCCTAGCCTTGATGGCCTTTCTGGCATCGGGTGAGGATCCTAACTTCGGTCAATATAGCGTTCCAGTTCGGAAAGCAATTCAAGCGCTCATTCGAGAACAGAGCGCCACCACGGGATTCTTTGGTGGCAGCATGTATCACCATGGATTTGCGACATTGGCGTTAGCCGAAGCGTACGGTGCTGTCGACGAGCGAAACTTTTGGCCCGAGGGAGCGGACAAAAAACGCGTTCGTTCTATTGGGCAATCGCTTGAACTTGCGGTTCGAACTTCGGTCACTAGTCAAAACAAGAACAGAGACGGCGCCTGGAGATACTCACCGGATGGAACAGATGCGGATACGTCCGTAGCCGGTGCAGTCTTAATGTCCTTGCTCGCAGCACGGAATGCCGGAATCGAAGTGCCGGACAAGAATATTGACCTTGCGATCAAGTATTTTACTAGCATGACCTCCGACAATGGTCAAGTCGCTTATGCTGGCGGGATGGGCGGGATGGGCGATTCACCTGCGCGAACTGCAATCGCCTGCCTAGTGTACTCGATCGCCGGCCGAAGGGACCTAAAGCAGTTCAAGGCGACGTCGTCGCTCTTGAAAGCGAGTGACTCGAATTTGGTCGGCGATCATTACGGAGAATACACAGCCTATTACAAGGCACAAGCTCTCTTTCAAGCGGACATAAACGCTTGGGAAAAGTGGAACAAAAA
>JANLUJ010000592.1:0-4554 GCA_031363425.1 Pirellula sp. | reverse complement strand
CTGTTGATCGGAGCTGGTATATCGCTATGGGTTCTAGCAAGGCAATGCGGATTTGGGCTTGAGAAACTAGAGCAACTTGTTGGACCGCCGCTTGAAACAGCCGGCATGATCATTCTCATTACTAGTGCAGGTGGCGCTTTTGGCGGGATGCTGCGAACGGCTGGAGTGGGCGATGCAGTTAAAGCCGTTGCTAACGAGGCTGCCACTCGGGGGCTACCGATCAATCTTATTTTACTTTCATTTGTTGTCGCAGCTGTCATTCGAATTGCACAAGGGAGTGCAACCGTAGCCATGTTGACAACATCGGCCATGATCGCTCCGATGCTGGGAACCGAGTCGATCGGGTACAACCACGTTTATATCTATCTTGCGATAGGCTATGGAGCAATGACTTGTTCCTGGATGAATGACAGCGGTTTTTGGGTTGTGAGCCGATTGAGCGGTATGACGCAACGCGAGACACTGAAGACTTGGTCAGTGCTTTCGATTTGCTTGGCGTTTAGTGGACTCATCGTTACGCTCATCGCGTCGAAGTTGCTGCCACTAGTGTAATTCCATGGCATAGTCTATCGCGTACGATTCAAAGTCACGACAAACTGATGTACCTTCTTAACGCAACGCTTCCAACGCCCGAGGAGAACCTCGCACTCGACGAGGCGTTAGTCGAAGTGGCCGATCGGATTTCATTGATGGAATCCTCTCTTGAGAACTCTTCGAACGATTTTGCTGAGAAAAATGAGGTTTTGCGACTTTGGGAGCTAGCAACTCCCTGCGTCGTGCTCGGCCGGAGCAGCAAATGGGCAGAAGAAGTTAATCTGGTTGCATGCGATCGGGAGCGTGTCCCCGTTCTGAGACGAGTCAGCGGAGGTGCTTCGATCGTAGCTGGCCCTGGCTGTCTGATGTATTCGGTATTGATCTCTTACCAACAACGTCCAACATGGCGATCCTTGGACATCGCGCACAGGGAAGTGATGACTCGAATACAAGCTGCGGTTCAACATGTCACCGACTCGTTTCAATTGTCGCTGCAGATCGACATCGATGGAACTTGCGATCTAACGATTGCGAACCGAAAATTCTCTGGCAATGCACTTCGTTGCAAGCGTTATTGGATGCTCTACCATGGCACGATCATGTACTCGATGCCGCTTGCGTGGTTGACAGACTATTTGCGAGAGCCATCGCGACAACCTGAATACCGCAAGAAGCGAGAACATGACTCGTTTGTCACGAATGTACTAAATTCATCCAGTCGCATTTCGCCCACTGAATTTCGTGGCAGGCTGGAACGACAGCTGGCAGCCACTTGGAATGCATCTGAGCCTTGGCAGTCATGTCCATGGAAAGGTGTGGTGGACAAGGAAGCGAAGCAATTACTTCACTCCCGATATTCAAATCAACTATGGCATCGTTGTCGTTAGACGATGGCATTACTTTTCGATGGGACCCTGGCGGAATTTGGTGTGACGACGCCGATTGCGATTGAGTAGATCTGCAGGGAGTTCTAACTCTAGTTCACGCACCGGCCAGCGACGGCAAAGACCTTGCGGTAGGTTCCCACGATCTCGCCTTTTCGATCCAACAATACAACCGCGTTGGAGTATAGACCGTTGGCTTTATCATCCACCAAGTAGCGGTCAGAACTTTCGGCTAGCACTGAGAAACATCCAATGGGCGGCAGTATGAAATGTACTGGATGTGAAATCACCGCCCGCTAAATCGCTAGTGCCGGAATGCAATGTTGGTCGAAACGAATACTGATAAGCAGCGTCGTATTCCCACCCAAATTTTTTCAGTCCAAACCCAGCTGTAAAGTAGTGTGACAGTATCGTTGGGATATAGGGAGTCATCGTACTGTTTCGAACGGCGTCATTGTTGTAGCTGTATCCGGCTCGAATGGTCTTGTCGGGGCCGATGTCCTGCTCAATGCCAGACTTGACAACGATGGCGTCATGCCAACGCAATGGGATGGAATCGTTGAGCGTCGGACCAGCGACTTGCTGAAAAACAGGGTTCGTTGGATTGCTAAATGCAAAATCAATCTTGTTCATCGCTCGAGACCACTGTTGCCATTCCAAGTCGAGACCAACTCGCCTTGAATCAGTAAGTTTGTATTGCAAGCCAACGCCAAGGGTTCGCGGCCAAACGATATCAAGGGTCATATCGTAGGCGGACGTTCCCAGTCCTGGAATCGTCACCCGAGCGTTTCCATTGTTCTTGAAGCGATTTTGGCTTTGGTATCTGGCTCCCAAAGTTAACCGTTCCGTTACGTCGTACTGAAGTCCGGTAGACCATGTGATCGCCGTTCCAGTCGATTGCACATCAATGACGGTCGGTGTTCCCGTGAGCGGTGCGCTATTGATATAGTACGGACCTTCAAGTTCGATATGACTTGCGGCGATACCCAGTGTTCCACCAACGCGCAATTGCTCAGTAGCTTGATAGGAAAATCCTGGCAAGAACCGTATAAGCATGCCTATGGACTTGTAAAACTGAGGGCCGGCTAGCGTCCCAGGCGGTCCATTCATATTCCATCGGGCACCAAATCCGGCCGGCGTATAAACACCAAGACCGACTGCCAAGTCGTCGTCAACTCGATGCGCAATCGTAAGCGCACCAAGGCCGAATAGATCATTGCTGGCGCTAAGGCCTGGGTTTTGAGGGTCCGAGTATTGCAAACTCGGAAATAGCAAAGCTCCGCTCACTTCAAGCAAGTCCTTGGTTTCACCACATTCGCATCGAGTGGCACCAAGCAACCCGGCAGGATTGTCGTGCAAGACGTAGCCATTGTCACTGAAGGCGAAGTTCGTGCCACCTCGTCCAGCAGCTCTCGCCCCCAAAGCGGGTAGGAGAGTCTCGGCGAATACGCTGTTTGAGCTCGAAACGCTTGCAAACACGAGGGTGGCGAAACCAATAGAGCGAATAAAGTTGTGACGCATCGTGTCGCGCCTCCCAGCAAGAAATCAAAACCATACCGGTCGATACGTTTTACACCGATCTCTTTGTCACATTCGTCAAATTGATCGATGTTCCATGAAGATGATCGGGAACATTGCCAAGAACATTCTAAAAACGATTCTTACCCCCGAGCTTGCATGCAATTCATGAGTCGACACTGCAGATAGAATGAAAGCCGTCGTGTTTGATAGCTTTGCCTAGACTTTATCCTGGTCGCCTTGACGCCAGGCCTCAGTTTCACGCCAAAACGACGCCTACGAACCCAATTCGAAAATAACACCCATCCAATTTACGAATTCAAATCTCCGACAAGCGTTCGGTTGAATCGCCAAATTTTTCCATGCTTAATCCAAACTTATCCAGTAAAGACAAATACAAACTGCACATCTTTCGATTGGGCTTGCCTGTGTAATCGAGTACTCGACCTGTCTCCAGTTTCCCGCCGGCACCGCCAAGAATCGCAACAGGCAACTTAGTCGCGTCGTGCCCGCCTGTAAGCATGCTGCTGCAGTACATTAGTAGCGAATTATCTAAAGCAGTGCGTTCTCCCTCCTGGATGGCATCTAGTTTGTTGGCAATATAAGCAAATTGCTCGAGAAAAAACCGATTCACTTTGAGCCAGTCGTCAGACTCTTGGTGCGACAGTAGATGATGGATCATGTAGTAAACATTGAGATTCGGAAATCGCAGGGATGAGTGGTCATTGTTCAGTTTGAGAGTGCACAACCTAGTCGTATCTGTTTGGAACGCTAGTACAAGAATATCGCACATCAGTCGCATATGTTCGGCTACGTCCTGAGGAATTCCATCGGCTGGTCGCGGAATATTCGGCTTGTCCAAAGTTGGTCTCCAGCCTTGCAACTCGCCTCGCCTACCGGCACCCGCAATGCGTTGCTCGACTTCGCGAACGGAACTCAAATACTCATCAAGTTTTTGCTGGTCGCTCGAACTAATAGATCTCCGCAGGGTTGTTGCGTCCTCCAAGACGGCATCGAGTACGCTTTTGTCTCCCTTGCTCGTCGCATCCCTGAATAGTCTATCAAATGCGAGAGCTGGATAGACTTCCAATGGCGTCGGAGTTGTAGGTGAACTCCATGAGATGTGACTGCTGTAGATCATCGAGTAGTTCTTATGAACGGATGGATTCCCTTTTTCACAACCCAGGACAAGACTAGGAACTTTAGTTGTTTGCCCATAATTCTGAGCCAATAGTTGATCGATACTGGTTCCGCTTCGTATGCCGCCTCCGGCTTCAAGAGGAGCGCCGCTCAAGAGATTGCCGGTCTGCGAACTATGGATGTTGCCCTTTAGGGCTTCTTCATTGTATAGGCCTTTAACGAATAGCAGTTTCTCCCTATGAGGAAGGAGCGGTTCGAGAACTTTCCCAAGTTCCATATCTTTTCCAGTGCCCTTCGCCCACCAATGATCCTTGTGAAATCCGTTGCCGGAAAATAGTACTGCCATTCGAACCGGTGCTTCGCCGCTAACAGCGGTTGTTCCTGCCTCGCGTCCCCAAACGCGGAGCGACTCCATCCATGGCAAGGCCATGGAGACGCCAATGCCCTGAAGCATGGTTCTGCGTGAAGTCAGTATGGC
>JANLUJ010000548.1:0-3288 GCA_031363425.1 Pirellula sp. | reverse complement strand
ATCGCAGTTGGCGGACGAATCCTTCCTGGCGCAGCATCCGATGCTGCCAAATACGTCAACTGCAATGAAACACGTCTATACCAAAAAAGCCATCAGCTTTACGGTCTCGATCTAGCTCGAGATGCCATCAACAAGACGCGGCAAGCAGTCGTGATGGAGGGCTACACCGACGTCATTATGGCGGTCCAGCATGGCATTCATAACGCAGTCGCTTGCTGCGGAACCGCCCTTGGCGAGAGCCAAATCAAATTGCTTAAACGCTATTGCGATTCGGTGGTTTTGCTTCTAGATGGCGACGGTGCTGGTCAAAAGCGTGCAAGCGAAATTCTGGAGCTGTTCGTTACAGCCCAAATGGACCTTCGTATCCTAACCCTACCGGATGGCCTAGACCCTTGCGACTACCTGCTCAAGCATAACGGCGAAAACCTAAAGGTCCAAATAGCCGGAGCACCAGACGCTCTTGAGCACAAACTGCGGCAAGTTTGCCAGGGGTTCGATCCATTGCTCGACACGCATCGAGCCAATACCGCTTTGGAAGACGTGCTTTCCACCATGTCCCATGTTTCGCACAGCTCTCTTCTCTCAAACGAAGCCATGCGGTTACGACAAGATCAACTCATCGCCAGACTTGCACGGCAGTTTGGTATCGAACAATCTGAAATTCGCGTGCGGCTTGAATCCATTCGCAAACAAACAGCCGTGAGAGAAAAGCAACGACAGGAGCTTCGTCGATCTCAGCTACCCTCCATCGCAAATAGCCTAAACTCCTCTGTCCAAACCACCCTGGGAGGGCCTCCGTCTTCAGAACAAATAGTTGCACCTGGGATTGTTTCCTACAAGTATAGCGAAATGACTCCGACGGAATGCGAGCTATTCGAAATCATGGCGACGCACCCAGAGTTGGCTCCTATGGCAATCGAACGGTTCCCTGTCGCCAACTTGAGCACAACCACTGCAAAAAAACTCTTTCAGTTGGTTTTGGACTTGGAACTTGAGGGACATGCGTTAGACTTTGACAGTCTGATGTCGGCAACGGAAGATGCGGGGCTAAAAAGTGTACTTGTGAGTATCGAGGAACACGCTGCACGCAAAACACCACTGTCGATGATGACGGCAGACGAACGACTGCACTCCCTTTGCGAACGATTGAGTGGTCAAGATGACCGAGCTCAAAGACGCTCGCAAATCCAATCGCTCGAACGAAAACAACTAGATGAGGAAACGTCTCTAAGCTTGCTTCAGGAGATCGTCCAGCAAGCTAGAGTGCGACACGGTTTGTTTCCTCCCCAGGGGTAACAAAATGTTTAACCGGCTCAGCCGAGGAGATGGACGTGGACAAAACCACTCAAGTCTCCAACCGTTTAGCGGGTTAAAGCCCACCGCGTAGCGGGTTAAACAAGATGGACAACGTCGAGACACGCTCGACTACAAAAAGCATTCATGTTGTTGACCCAAGCGACTGTTCATCGGATGAACGGTCAGTAACAACAGAGTACCACTGTCAAAAGGAGTTGATCTCGTGGAAACGCAATCTAATGATTTGGAACAATTGGTTTTGATCGGTCGCCAGCAAGGCTATCTAACCTACGATCAAGTCAATGAGTACCTGCCCGACGAAGCCAATACAGCTGAAAAGCTAGACCACCTCTTGATCGCACTGGAACGCGCAGGAGTGAATATCGTCGATGAAACTGACGTTGAGATAGACGCCCGAAATAACCTCCGAATATTCAACGGTGAGGAGTCCATTTCAACGACTCCCACCGATGTACCGAAGCTTACAAACGACCCGATTCGGTTGTACCTGAGTCAAATGTGTGAGATCCCTTTGCTTACCCGCGAGCAAGAAATCGCCTTGGCCAAAAAGATCGAAATCACGCGTCGAAAGTTTCGCCGTGCAGTACTTGGCAATGATTTCGCCCTCAGACAAACCGTCGAGATTTTGCGTAAAGTCGCTGCGGGTATATTGCCGTTCGATCGAACAATCAAGGTGTCGCTGACCGAGCGGTTGACCAAGGAACAGGTCGGTGCCCGCATGCCGCACAACCTCCAAACCCTCGACGCTCTGATTGAAGAAAATCGTCGTGAGTTCCAGCGCGTTGTTCGAAAGAGCACATCCGAAAACGAGAAGGCGCGGACCCGTCAAAACTATCAACGACGACGTCTCAAGGCTTTGGTGTTGGTTGAGGAGCTTTCTCTTCGCTCGCGGAGAGTCATCCCATTGATGAAGCAATTGGAACAGTTTTCCCAACGCATGGACTACCTGCAAAATCGCATTTCCTACCTTCGCGAGAGCATGTCCACCTCGGCCGAACTCAATCGTTGTGTTTCTGAGCTCAGGCATTTGATCATGACCACGCAAGAAAGCCCTCGCTCATTGCAAGGCCGCGTCGAAGAGTTCAAGCGAAATTTCAAGGAGTACGAAGCGGTCAAACGCCAATTGTCTAGCGGGAATTTGCGACTCGTGGTTTCCATCGCCAAGAAGTACCGCAATCGTGGCTTGAGTTTCTTGGATCTAATTCAAGAAGGCAATACTGGCTTGATGCGGGCAGTCGACAAATATGAATACCGACGGGGATTCAAATTTTCGACTTATGCTACTTGGTGGATTCGTCAAGCGATTACGCGAGCCATTGCAGACCAAGCAAGAACGATTCGAATACCGGTCCACATGATCGACGTACTGAGCAAGCTGCGGAACATTCAGAAGAAACTGACGCAAGATTTCAAACGCGAACCTAGCATGTACGAAATCGCAGAAGTCGCCGAGATGACTATCGAAGAAGTACAACGCGTGTTGGATATCGGTCGTAGCCCAATCAGCTTGGATCGTCCGGTCGGCGAAGGTGAAGATAACGCATTTGGCGAGTTTATCGAGGATCCGTCTAGCGACAGCCCGGTTCGCAATGCCAGCAACGGCGTTTTACGCGACCGCATCGATTCACTTTTGCAAACTTTGACATACCGAGAAAGGGAGATCATCCGCCTTCGCTACGGATTGACCGATGGGTTTTCCTACACGCTCGAAGAAGTTGGTCGCATTTTCAAAGTGACCCGCGAACGCGTTCGGCAAATTGAAGCAAAGGCGGTAGCCAAGCTTCAGAATCCAGTGCGAGCGAGGATGCTTGAAGGCTTCCTTAAGCAGGTTGCGTAGCGACAAGACCTTTCGTTCCGGGACCCTTGCAAGTCGTTGGTCTCGTTCCAAGGCATGGTCTAGTTGGCCTCGTTCCAAGGCTCTGCCTTGGAACGTACTGCTCCAGAGGCTCTGCCTCGTCGTTCGTGAAAATG
>JANLUJ010000536.1:0-4564 GCA_031363425.1 Pirellula sp. | reverse complement strand
GCTTTCAGCATCTGTGCGGCTTCCGGTGAAAGCCGAATTCGCGATTCTGTTACAAGTGATTTTCCAATGTCGTCCGAATCAGTACCAGCGATCGGGAAATCATTGTTGATCGTCTTGGAAAGATGACGCGAAAATTTTGCCTGAAAGTCAGCAACGTCATCGAAATCCTGGTAGAGGCCACGCGATTTGAGGCTCTTGCGAAAATTGGTAAGTGCGGCATATTGCTCTGCATCGACGCTGTCCGGAGTCACTGGCGTCCGGGAGAAGTAAATCAAGACTGGCCTTCCCGTGGAAATATGTTCCTCGATCTCCTCCACCGTGCCGCTAACTGCTTTACCGGTAGATGAGCCAAGCCGAGTCCAAAAGACCGCCACAAGAATGTCTGCATCCTTAAGAACTTGGTCGTTGATCAGTGCCTGTGGTCGATCACCCATTGCTGGGAACGAATGAGTTTCCCATCCCACTGGTATCAATACTTGCGATCGAGTCCGCGAGTGAATTGCGTTCCATTCGTACGCGACATCGCGAGCTATCACGCGTTCTTGAACGACATCCCCTGGCGAAGCAATCATAAGGGTAATGCAAGTAGCGTCAAAAGTCATATTGACTCGTTGGGCGATCGTATTCAGATTTCGGCGTCGGAATTTCTAAGCGCCGGATTTTGGAGTGTTACTTGGGTTTTGTCAAATCAATTTTCCTGCTCAAACATAGTTGGAGGCTGCCGATGTTTCCTTTGGAGGGTACACGTTATTTGCCTTTCGCCGTTCGAACAGTTACAACAAGCAATCTTCATCAACTATCTCCAGACCACTACCGCGCTAGCCTAGAGAGAATCCCAATGCGTCCAGTACTTCTGTGCATCTTGCTCGTATGTGGATCGGCAATCCCTGCTAGCGCTCAGCAGCTCAAGGAAATCACCAACAGCATCGGGACGAAGCTGGTTTTGATACATGCGGGGTCGTTTACGATGGGTTCGCCCGTTAGCGAAGTTGGACGGCAAGATAACGAGACGCCTCACGAAGTGACGATAAGCAAATCCTATTACCTTGGTGCATACGAGGTAACCCAAGAGCAGTATGGACAAGTGATGGAGGAAAACCCTAGTCTATTCTTGGGTAGTCAGTTGCCGGTAGAACAGGTGAATTGGGATGACTCTGTTTCATATTGCAAGAAGCTATCTGACTTGCGAGAAGAAAAAGACGCTGGGCGTGTGTATAGGTTACCGACAGAAGCAGAATGGGAATATGCTTGCCGATCTACTAGCGGAGCTGCCTATTCCTTTGGAGACACTTCGGATGCGCTTGCGGAGTATTCTTGGTTTAGTGACTCTAATGAAAAGAACCCTGCGATCCAACTTAACAGCAAGACACATCCAGTGGGAGAGAAGAAGTCGAACCGCTGGGGCTTATTTGACATGCATGGGAACGTATCGGAGTGGTGCCACGACAGGTTTGCGGATTATCCCGCTGGTGAGTCGACTGATCCTCAGGGACCGGAGCAGGGCTTGTCTCGGGTATACCGCGGCGGAAGTTGGCTTGACGTCTATGGCAATTGCCGATCAGCGCGTCGAGGCAGTGGCAATCCCTTGAAACGTACCTTCGTTAACGGCTTCCGCGTCGCCATGAGTCTGCCGATAAAACAACGAGAGTCGGCATCATCAAAGTAAAGTAGAAATCGATATGCGACCATTAGTCATGATCATCGTTCTATTGTTAGGCTCCACTGCCTACGCTCAGCAGCTAAAGTCAATTACCAACAGCATCGGGATGAAGCTGGTGCTGATCCATGCGGGGTCGTTTACGATGGGATCGCTTGCGGAAGTGTTGGGTAAGAACATCTTGGACAATGGCCATGAAGTAGCGCTTAGCAATTCCTTTTACCTTGGTGTGTACGAGGTGACTCAGGAACAATATGAAAAGGTGAAGGGAGAAAACCCGTGCATATTCAAGGGAGCAAAGAACCCTGTAGAAAACGTAAGTTGGGAAGACGCGGTTTCTTTTTGTAAAATGCTCTCGGATTTGCCGGAGGAGAGAACGGCTGGACGGGTGTATCGTTTACCTACAGAAGCGGAATGGGAGTATGCATGCCGGGCTAATAGTACGACCGAATATTGTTTTGGTGACTCAGATGAATTGCTTACCGATTATGCCTGGTTTGGTGACCTTCGTGGAGGCGAGACACATCCAGTGGGGAAGAAGAAGTTAAACCGATGGGGCCTGTATGATATGCACGGGAATGTCTGGGAATGGTGCCAAGATTGGTATTCGGATTCTTTAACCGGTTATGTCACGGATCCTCAGGGACCAAGCATTGGCTCTCAGCGCGTGCATCGTGGAGGCAGCTGGGCTAACGATGCGGCGAATTGCCGGACGGGATATCGAGACTCGAACGTCTCAACCTACCGTACAAGCTACATCGGCTTCCGCGTCGCCATGAGTCTGCCAGCCACCAAACCGGGATCGGCATCAACAAAGTGATCGAAGCGACGAAAGCTCACCAGCTTCAATTTCCACAGGATGTGCTGGCCAACCTGCGATCCAGCTAGACCTTGAAATCCCGCGCCCACAATTGTTTGCCTTCCGCCGTCCGAATAGTTACAACAACAATCTCCGTCAATCATCTCCAGACCACTTCCGCCCAAGCCTAGAGAGAATACCAATGCGTCCAGAACTTCTGTGCATCTTGCTCGTATGCGGATCGGCAATCCCTGCTAGCGCTCAGCAGCTCAAGGAAATAACCAACAGCATCGGGATGAAGCTAGTGCTGATACATGCGGGGTCGTTTACGATGGGTTCGCCTGAGGATGAGGAGGGCAGGAATGACAACGAGTTACAACACGAAGTGACCATAAGCAAATCCTTTTACCTGGGTGCATACGAGGTAACTCAAGAGCAGTATGAAAAAGTGATGGGAATAAACCCAAGTCACTACAATGGACCCAAGAACCCTGTGGAAAAAGTGAGCTGGGAGGACTCGATATCCTTTTGTAAGAAGCTATCGGAGTTGCCTGATGAGATTGCGGCTAGACGTGAGTATCGCTTACCGACGGAAGCGGAATGGGAGTACGCTTGCCGGGCGACCAGCACGACAGCGTATTGTTTTGGTGACGCCGCGGATGAGCTTTGGGATGATGCCTGGTTTGGAGAAAACGCGGGACGCAATCCCCATCCAGTGGGCGAGAAAAAGCCGAATCGATGGGGCTTGTATGACATGCATGGGAATGTCTCGGAGTGGTGCCAAAGACATGTTGATTATCCATCAGATGCGGCAACCGACCCGCTGGGGCCAATTCGGATCTCGATCCGGGGCGGCAGTTGGGGTGATAATGCTGGCGGCTGCCGATCGGCATATCTAAGCAGGAGCCGTCCGTCGTTTCGCTTCAACGGTAGCATCTACGGCTTCCGCGTCGCCATGAGTCTGCCGATAAAACAACCAGAGTCGGCATCATCGAAGTAAAGGAGGCGACGAAAGCTCATCAGCTTCAATGTCCACAGGTTTGTGCTGGCCAACCAGCGACAAAGATAGACCTCGAAGCTTCACGGCGAAGCCCCCCGCGTCCACATTGTTTGCCAGTTACCTTTCGAACAGTTAAAACAAACATTCTCCGCCATTCACCTCCAGACCACTTCCGCCCAAGCCTAGAGAGAATACCAATGCGTCAAGTACTACTATGCATCTTGCTCGTATGTGGATCGGCAACGTCAACTAGCGCTCAGCAGCTAAAACAGATTACCAACAGCATCGGGATGACGCTGGTACTGATACTTCCTGGCACCTTTACGATGGGATCACCTGAGGAAGAGTTCGGAAGAAAGCCAGGGGAAACGCAGCATCAAGCATCGATTAGCAATTGGTATTATCTGGGTAGGTACGAAGTGACGCAGGGGCAGTATGAAGAAGTGATGGGAAACAATCCCAGCAAATTCAAGGGAGCGAAGAATCCTGTAGAAACGGTCAGTTGGGAAGACGCGGTTTCGTTTTGTAATAAGCTTTCGGAATTGCCGGAGGAGAAAGCGGCTGGACGGGAGTATCGGTTACCGACGGAAGCTGAATGGGAGTACGCTTGCCGCGCTACTAGCACCACCACATATAGTTCTGGAGACAGCGAGGAATCGCTTGGAGAGTATGCTTGGTTTGGTGAAGGTGGAAAAGGAAAGACACATGCAGTGGGATTGAAAAAGCCAAACCGATGGGGATTGTATGACATGCACGGTAATGTTTGGGAGTGGTGTCAGGATTGGTATGCTGATTATCCACCAGATGCGTCGACCGATCCACTCGGTCGTAATAGGGGCTCGGTCCGGGTGTACCGGGGCGGCTGCTGGCACAGCGTTGCTGGCGGTTGCCGGTCGGCGTTTCGGCCTGGGAGCATTCCGTCGTATCGCGGCAGCTACTTCGGCTTACGCGTGGCCCTGAGTCCACCGGTGGAAATGGCAGCCAAAAAGGGAGCCAGCGCGGCAGCCAAAAAGAGAGTTTTGGCAGTCAGAAAGGGAGCCACTTGGGGCTAGTAATTTTATGTTTCTAACGAGCTGTTGAATTAGTTTTTCTTTTGGCGACTCGCACG
>JANLUJ010000496.1:0-4961 GCA_031363425.1 Pirellula sp. | reverse complement strand
GACCGAACAAATTTGCCGAACCTCTTCCGCTTTGTCCGGCTGTTTGGCGAGCGTCCACGGAGCGCGTTCGTCGAGGTAAGCGTTCGCTCGGTCGCAGAGTTCTTTGCACGTACGAATCACCGTTTGGTAATCGCAGCGTTCGTAAGCCTCGGAGATGGACTCGTGCGCGGCAGCCGCGAACAGGAACAAGCCACCGTCGGCTGGATACGTTTCGCAAAGCGACTTGCCTCCGAGAAACTTCGCCGTCCGCGAGGCGATGTTCACGACACCGCCGACGAGTTGCTTGTTGGCCTTGTCCACAAACTCGTCGAGACTGAGATCGAGGTCATCTAACCGCGGGCCGAGCTTCGAGGCGTAGTAGTACCGCAGATACGCCGGATCGAGATGCTTCAGGTACGTCGCGGCTTGCACGAACACCTTTATGTACGTTGACATACATGCACCTATCCAGGGCTATTGATCGCCGAAAACTATTGTCCGAATCTTTGTGTGGATTTGGTTCGTTAGCCTTGGCTTCGATGCTTGGACAAGAACAGGTTCAAGCGGAGTCGCGTTCGGCCGTATCGCCTAAACCACCACATCTTCAGGCCAAGGCCAAGTCGGTAATTTTTTTGTTCATGGCGGGCGGCCCTAGTCATTTGGAGACCTTTGATCCGAAGCCTTTGCTCAATCAATTGGATGGACAAATACGGCCGCAAGCATTTGGCGAAGCAAAGTACCAGTTCGTCAGGAAAGACGCCCGGCTACTCGGTTCCAAGCGAACATTCAAACGATTTGGCCAAAGCGGAATAGAAGTTTCGGATCTTTTCCCAAACGTTGCGGAGTCGATCGATGACATAGCCGTCATTCGATCTTGCTATGGAGATATGGTTGTACACTCGGCCGCTCAATACGAACTGTTTTCGGGCCGAATCATGCCGGGTTTTCCAAGCATGGGAGCCTGGACAATTTTTGGTTTGGGTTCGGAAAGCGAATCGCTGCCAGCGTATGTTGTCTTGCCCGACCCAGAGGGCGCTTTGGAAGCGGGACAACCAATGTATGGCAACGGTTTTCTTCCCGCCGCGTATCAGCCTACCGTCTTTCGACCTGGCGAGCGTCCCGTTCTCAATCTAGATCTACCCACAGGCGTGGGCATGAATCAGCGACGTCGGACTGTTGATTTGATTCGGCGACTCAACGAGTTGTCAATCGCATCGGAAAATGACGAGTTCTTGGCTAGACTCGAATCATACGAACTAGCTTTTAAAATGCAGACCGAAGCTCCCGGTGTCTTCGATCTATCCCAAGAGACAGAGGAGACGCTACAACTCTACGGGGTTGGCGTGGAACCGACCGATGACTACGGGAGACGCTGTCTGCTTGCAAGGAGGCTAGTAGAACAAGGAGTGCGGTTTTCGGTCGTTGTGTCGGGCGGTGGCTCGGGAAACACGCAGTGGGACGCGCACGGAAACATCGAAGAGAATCACCTTCGAATGGCGAAAGAGACCGACAAGCCAATTGCGGGACTGCTCGCTGATTTGAAACGCAGGGGGCTTCTTGAGTCCACGCTTGTGCTATGGGGTGGCGAGTTCGGACGATCACCAGAAGCTCAAGGAGGAAAGGGGCGAGATCACCACAACCTCGGTTTCACGATGTGGATGGCAGGAGGCGGGATACAGGGTGGTCGTGTCGTCGGCGCGACGGACGCAATCGGATTAAAAGCCGTGGAGAATCCATACCATTTTCGCGATATCCACACGACCATACTGCATCAATTGGGTTTAGACCAAGATCTGCTCACGTATCTGCATCTTGGTAGAAACGAAAGATTGACGCAACTACGAGGCAAAGTGATAAGCGAAATCACGTAGGTCCGACTGACCCCTTTGGACTACCGGCCGTTATTTGTCTTCGATGATTGGGTTGTAGACTAGCGACTGCTTATGATCGAGTCGATAGAACCCGCCGTACGGCGTTCGATGCAGTCGTTGTTTGGTTAAGCCCTTGTGAAACAACTCAACCAAGTTCAAATCGGGCAGTGCTCCAACTTCCTGTTTGTAAAGGAAAACCTTTTGGTTCAGTTCGGCAATGTTCGTTTCGTCCGACAGCTTCTGGTATTGGTGGTAGGCTATTCCACCCATCCAAACATTGAGCACAATAGTAAGAACTACGCTTAATGTGCGAACATGAGACGCGATCAAAGTACTAAAGAAGCGAAAATACGGGTACATGGCTAGGCCAAAATAGACTGGAGAGAAGACTGCTATTTGGAACCTAGTTCTAAATCCTTCCCTTGGAAGCCCGATTGCGGCGGTTCCTTCACCTAAGAAGGTTAGATCGCGTTGGCTTTTCCAAAGTTAACGATTTTTCAAGCGATTCTGGATTGCACTCCATCGTTGAGCCAGCTCCTTCTCAAAGCCGCGGTCGGTAGGCCGATAGTATTCGCGATCCACTCCCAAGTAGTCTTGAGCGGCGATGCCGTCTGGGGACTCATGCGAATACTCATAACCCTGGCCGTGCCCAAACTGCTTGGAGCCCGCGTAATGTCCATCGCGTAGGTGCACGGGTACCGGAATCACTGTCCCCTCCCGAACATCGCGTTGGGCAGCAACAATAGCCGTGGTTGCTGAATTGCTTTTAGGCGAAAGTGCCAAATAGATCACGACCTGAGACAACGTGAGCTGGCATTCGGGGAGCCCGACGAATTCGCAGGCTTGCATGCCAGCCACCGCCAACGGCAATGCATGAGGATCCGCGTTGCCAACATCCTCACTCGCAAGAATCACAAGTCTTCTACAAAGAAACCGAATCTCTTCGCCACTTTCGATGGCGCGCGAAAGCCAATAGAGGGCCGCGTTGACATCCGAACCGCGAATGCTCTTGATCAATGCACTCGCCATATCGTAGTGCTGTTCACCGCTAGCATCGAATTGAAGGACTTTCTTCTGCATGCTTTCGCGAACGAGCGCCACGTCGAGAACAACTGGCGAACGATTGGAAGATAGAACCGCTAACTCTAGCGCACCCAAGGCGCGACGAGCATCCCCTTCGGCCATGGTTGCGCATGCCACCAGCGCGTCCGATTCGACTTGAATGTCGTACATACCCATCCCTCGCGACTTATCCGCAATGGCACGTTCCAAGAGGCCGACAATCTCGACTTCGGTTAGAGGCTTGAGTTCGAAGAGTTGAGAGCGACTCAATAGAGCACCGTTTACTGAAAAAAAAGGGTTGCTGGTTGTGGCCCCAACCAGCGCAACGATACCGTCCTCAACATCTGGCAACAATGCATCCTGCTGAGCACGATTGAAACGATGGATTTCGTCGATAAACAGAATTGGTCTGGCCCCCCCCGTGAGAACTTCGTCTTTCGCCCACTGCAATGCCTCTCGCAGTTCTTTGATGCCACTGGTAACGGCGTTGATCTGCCGGAACTGGCCGCCCGTCTCGGTGGCCAGGAGGTGGGCCAGGGTTGTTTTTCCTGTTCCGGGGGGGCCGAAAAAAATGACTGACTGAACGCGTTTTGCAAGGATAAGGCGATTTAAGAGCTTGCCTGGAGCTAAAAAATGGGATTGCCCAACGAATTCCGAGAGTTTTTTTGGGCGCATGCGTGCCGCGAGAGGCAGTGATTTTTCGCGATTGGCATTCTCAGCGTGTGCAAACAGATCCATCAAAACACCCAAAGCCTTGGAAAAGGCAACCGGTTTGGCGAAACGAGCGTATTGTATCCTGTCCTGTCCATAGATTCCCTTCTGGTTAAAATAAACGGACTGCAAACCTCTACGTAGAATCGCAACCGAATTCAATTTGGAGAATACGATGATCTGTTTCAGTCCTAAGCCTGCAAGCCTTATTCTCGCGGCGTTCTTTTTTTCGATGAGCTCTGTCCATTCGCTTTACGCTCAGGTGGAAAAGACGAGCGGCAAGATCGCAACCAAAGCGCCCAACGCAATCAAAACAATCGTAGAAAAGAAATTGGAAACCGCAACATTCGGCGGTGGATGCTTTTGGTGCGTCGAGGCGGTCTATCAAAGGGTCAATGGAGTGAAGTCCGTGGTCTCCGGATATGCCGGCGGTAGTGTCGCAAATCCAACTTATCAAGCCGTTTGCACAGGACAAACGGGGCACGCAGAGGTTTGCCAAATTACTTTTGACCCATCGGTTGTCACGTTCGAGGAGATGCTAATGATCTTCTTCGATTCACACGATCCAACCACTCTCAACAAACAGGGGAACGACTTGGGGACACAATACCGCTCCGTGGTCTTCTACGAGGACGAATCACAACGGGAAGCTACTGAGAAAATCAAGGCAAAGCTGTTGGAGCAAAAAAAATTCAGAAGGATCGTAACAGAGATCAGCCCGCTACCGGAATTTTATGCTGCGGAAGCATACCACCAAAACTATTTCAAATCGCATCCCGAGGCCAGCTATTGCCAATACACGATTGTTCCAAAAGTAGAAAAATTTGAAAAGCATTTTAAAGAAAATAGCGTCCTTCAAAAAGAACGCGAAGCAAAGAAGAATTTGAAGAAGTAGCGGACAGAAACATCGATGGCTCGAAGGAACGCACGCAGACATGAAAATCATTGGAATCGAAACGCTGGTCTGCCACGCGCGCATGCGCAATTGGGTGTTTGTCAAGGTTGTCACCGACCAGCCTGGTCTTGTTGGATGGGGCGAGGCTACGCTGGAGTGGCATACTCGTAGCATTGTTGGCGCAGTAGAAGATCTATCTCAATTGCTTTTGGGTGAAGATCCAACTCGAGTGGAACATCTTTGGCAGATGATGTGGCGGCAACACTTCTGGCACGGCAATGGCATCACGCGATCAACGGCAATTGCAGGGATTGATCTCGCACTGTGGGATATCCTTGGAAAGATTCACGGTGTCCCTTGCCACCAACTTTGGGGCGGATCGGTACGGGACTCAATCCGGTTGTATTGCCATCTCGGTGGTGGCAATTTGGAAAGCTTTTACG
>JANLUJ010000495.1:0-7370 GCA_031363425.1 Pirellula sp. | reverse complement strand
AATTTGCCCACCACTCTCCCACCTTTAGGCATGCGCTTTGTCTTGGCTCGCGGAAATATGTGTAAAGCGACCGGTATTTGCCCTCATGCTGGTGATGGCGATGGTGGTAGCTGGAGTAGTTGCCTTTCCATCGCTTGGAATCGATCGCTTTCCGAAGACGGACCTCCCGACGGTTTTCATTCGAACCGGCTATCCTGGTGCAGCCTCCCAGGAAGTCGAGTCCGAAATATCGCAGGTGATCGAGGACGCGGTTTCCACCGTCGCGGGAATTGAAGAACTGAGGAGCATTTCCTCAGATGGAAGCTCCGTTGTTCTGATCACTTTTTCGTTGGCGCGCGACATTGATGCAGCGGTGCAAGATGTGCGCGATGTGATTTCAGCGGTGACGAATCGACTTCCACGGACCGTCGACCCGCCGATCGTCCAGAAATCGGACATTGACTCTTCACCGGTGATGTCGATCGCGGTCTCGGGAGAGCGCACACCTAGTGAACTGTATTTACTGGCCGATCGATACGTGAAAAGCGTTATCGAATCGAGTCCCGGTGTCGGACAAGTTTCCATCACTGGCGCCGCAGAACGAGCGATCAAGGTCAACATCGATGCGAAGCGACTGGCGGCCTACCAACTATCCATTGTTCAAGTGAGAGATGCGCTAATCCGGCAAAATGCGGAGGTCCCTGGCGGTCGAGTCGATGAGGGATTGCGAGAACGCGCAATGCGAACGTTGGGACGCGTGGCGGAATCCAAGGACTTTGACGACTTGGTAATCGACACGGTCGGCGGATCGTCCATCCGCCTCGGCGATCTCGGAACCGTCGTCGACGGAACCAAGGAAGTTCGAACGATGGCTCGGCTGGACGGGAAACCCACGGTCGTTTTGAGCGTGCAAAGGCAATCCGGTGAGAACACGGTCAACGTGATCGCAGGCATAAAGGAACGACTGAAACGCTGCGAACAATTGCTTCCAACCGATATTCGCGTAGCCATTATTCAAGACCAATCGCGATACATCCTATCAGCCTTGCACGAAATTGAGAACCATCTCGTCTCAGGCTCGATACTGGCCTGCTTGACAGTGCTGTTGTTCATGCGGTCATGGCGATCCACGTTAATCGCGTCGGTCGCAATTCCCGCATCCATCATCGCAACCTTTGCATTCATGAAGGCCTTTGGCTTTACGTTAAACAATGTCACGATGCTGGCCCTGGTGCTGATGGTCGGTGTCGTAATCGACGATGCGATTGTGGTATTGGAAAACGTATTTCGCTGCATTGAAGAGCAAGGTATGGATCCGTTTCAAGCGTCCATCGATGGAACCAAAGAAATCGGTTTGGCGGTTTTGGCCACGACCATTTCGCTGGTCATCGTTTTCTTGCCGGTTTCGTTCCTTTCCAGCGTTACGGGCCGGATGCTCTTTGAGTTTGGAGTGACTGCAACGGTAGCGATTTTGGTT
Source organism: Pirellula sp. (assembly GCA_031363425.1). Taxonomy (GTDB): domain Bacteria; phylum Planctomycetota; class Planctomycetia; order Pirellulales; family Pirellulaceae; genus JBKCUI01. The sequence goes on along the minus strand of JANLUJ010000495.1, from coordinate 5,914 downwards.
TCGATGGTCATTAGTTTTTCATTGACCCCAATGATGTGCAGCTTCCTGTTGAAAAAACCGAAACAATCGGACGGGTCAAAACATCCACAAAAGACAACTCGCCAAAAGGGATTCTACCATTGGATTGAAGTGAGCTACATGGCTTCGCTTCGTGTTGCATTGAGGTACCGATTCTTGACGTTGCTTTTGTGCATCGGAACTATCTTGGCAAATATCCCGCTGTATAGTTGGGTTCGGCAAGACTATATTCCGACGAACGTGGACGAGTCCGAGTTTGAAGTAAGCGTTAATGCCAAAGAGGGGACATCCATTCTGGGAATGAACGCCGCCCTGCAAGTCGTCGAGGACAAGCTGAAGGCCGTCGATGGCGTGGTGTTGACTTTGGCCAGCGTTGGCTCTCGTGGCTTTGGTGGTGTTAACAACGCTAGTGTCTTCGTTCGATTGCAAGATGCATCGGAACGTACCTTTTCTCTTGAGCGTTTCTTCTTGGCGTTGGTTCAAGGCAAACCTCGGCAGGCGATTTCTGGAAACTATAGCCAACAACAAAAGATGGCTGAAATTCGCAAGCTGCTGAAAACGGTTCCGGACGTTCGTGTGTCGATCCGAAACCTAACTTCGCTACGACAAGGCGCAAACGTCGACATCGATTTCTCTATTACCGGTCCGGATGTAAAGAAGCTCTCTGAGTTCAGTGAGCAAATTAGGAAGAAGGCGATTGAGCTACCCGGGATCGTCGATGTCGATACCACATTGAGATTGGACAAACCAGAGTTGTTGGTTACGATCGATCGCGAAAGAGCGGCCGCGATGGGCGTTTCCGTCCAAGAGATCGCCGACACATTGAGGATCTCCGTCGGTGGTGATGAGCGTGTATCTCGCTATCGCGATGCGACGGTCGATGACGCTTACGATGTGGAGTTACGCTTAGTCGGGTTGGATCGTCGAGACAAAGACGCCATCTCGCAACTCTATGTTCGAGCCAATCCAGCGGCTGGGAAACTTGTCTCTGCAATCGATACCCAGTCCGCGTCGATGTCCAACTCCTCCAAGCTAACGCGGATCGACAACATCGTGCGATTTGATTTCGGAGACGCTCCCGCTCGTATTGATCGGCTAGATCGCCAACGCATGGTTTCTATTCGAGCCAATATTTCGACAGGATATGCGTTAGCAGATCGGGTTAAAGCGCTGCGAGCAGTTGCCGTAGAGATAGGTGTACCACCAGGATTTGAGACCCGAATTTTGGGGCGGGGCAAAGAGTTAGAAAAGACACTCAGTGAATTCCGTTGGACCTTTCTATTGAGCTTTGTTTTCATGTACCTTGTTCTTGCGGCGCAATTCGAGCACTTGGCTCACCCTTTCACCATTCTCTTTACGCTCCCATTGTCCGTTCCGTTTGGACTGATCAGTCTGTACCTGGGGAACGAGACTCTGAACGTCTACTCTGCCCTTGGCGTGTTGGTATTGTTTGGAGTAGTCAAGAAGGCGGCAATCCTACAGGTAGATTGCACAAATGCGCTTCGCCGCAAAGGAATGCCACGCCGAGAAGCAATCTTGCAGGCGAACCGCGATCGCCTTCGTCCCATTTTGATGACGACGATTTCGTTCGTCGCGGGATTGCTTCCATTGCTGATTGCAAATGGCCCAGGCTCAGAAGAGCGCCGTTCCATTGCAGTGCTTGCATCGGGTGGACAAACCCTTTCCCTATTGCTGACCCTGCTAGCCGTGCCAGTAATCTACACGTATCTGGACGATATTGGAAATTGGATCATGCGGAAACCGCGTGAAAAGTAAGTGTCATAGTAGAACAGTTGTCTCAACTGTTCACGCCCTGCGTCGACTCGCCAGTCGCTCAACGGTCGATCGAGAACCATGGCCTGAGTGGCGGCAGTAGCACGACGCGCGAGCTAGTGCATTGGAAGCTGGAATCACTAGCTTGTGCGTCGTGCTAGGTAGGGTTAAACCTGCCGGTCGCCTGAACGAATGCGAGGTTTTAGTAATGGTCCCGCCTCCTCATAACGAGGTCTTGAAATCGATTTCCTAAACAAATACACTAGACTTTCGTTGTGCGGCGTCTTGGTAACCCCCTCCCCACTTGCGGCTCGGGTTATGATTAAGAATTCCCTCCAGATAAATTCCCGCCGACGAGTCTCACTTCGACCAATTTCTATGGTGCATTACCGCTTCCTCATCAATGCACTGCTCCTAGTCGTTGCCGCTGGCGGCGAGTGTGACGCTCGCGATACGGATGACACAGTAGCCGTTGTCGAAAAGCCAACTTTCACTGTGGAACAGATTGAATTCTTTGAGTCGAACATCCGCCCCGTCCTTGTCCAGCATTGTTACGATTGCCACAGCACCGACGCGACGGAATTGAAGGCTGGATTATACGTCGATAGCCGCGAAGGAGTATTGAAGGGCGGCGAATCGGGAACAGCAGTGGTGGTCGGGAATCCGAGAGAAAGTTTGCTGATCTCGGCGATTAAATATGTTGGTAACGAGATGCCGCCCGATCGCAAATTGGAACAAAGGCAAATCGATGCGTTGGAGAAGTGGGTTGAGATGGGAGCACCGTGGCCGGAAGCGACTTCGTCGTCAAGCCTTCCATCGACAGACGCCCGCAGGGACTGGTCGTTGTTCGATTGGAACGCTGCGAAAAAGAGTCATTGGGCATGGCAGCAGGTTCGTCTCCCAGATATTCCAACGGTCAATGATGCTACTCCTCGAGCCGAAGTTTTCAATCCGATCGATAACTTTGTCGTAGCGCGGCGAACGCAGTCTGGGCTTCACGCAGCACCGCATGCGACACCGCCTATTTTGGCCAGACGAATCTACAACGATTTGATCGGGATCCCGCCAACGTCACAACAGGTGCAATCGTTTATCGCGGCCGCGTCGGTGGACCATTCAATCGCCGTTGAGTCGCTTGTCAATGAGCTTCTCGGATCAACCATGTATGGACAGCGCTGGGCTCGTCATTGGCTGGATGTTGCTCGCTTCAGCGATGGTCGAGGTGGTTTTTTGGAAGGCGACAAAGCATTGGACGAGGCCTGGCGATATCGCGATTGGGTGGTGGATGCGTTCAATCGCGATCTACCGATCAACGAGTTTATCCGATTGCAGATCGCAGGCGACCTGAGTTGCGATCCGTCACAGGCGATTGCAACGGGCCTTTTTGCGCTTGGGCCGACGTATCAATCCGACGGCGGCGACCCGGATAGCATCGCCCAATCGCGAGCCGAAACACTCGATGATCGAATCGATATTCTCACCCGCGGTCTGATGGGCATTACAGGATCCTGTGCTCGATGCCATGATCACAAATTCGATCCTATTCCACAACAAGATTACTATTCACTTGCAGGTATTTTCAATAACACGTCGGTTCAGGATCGCCCGATGGCGCCACCGGATGTGGTTCAACGGTTTAGCGAACACAAAAACGTGGTCGAGGAGTTTAAGAAGAAGATCGACTTGCTAAAAAAAGAGAAGAGAAAGAAAAAGGACCAAGAGGATCGTGAGTTGACAGCCGAGGAGCAGGCGCAATTGGACCAATGGAAGCAGGCGCTCACTGAATTGGAAAAGAACGCCCCACCCCCGTACGATGTCGCGCATGCATTGCACGACACCGGCAGCAACGACATGAAGGTAGCGCTGCGTGGCAATCTGCTTAGGACGGGTGACATTGCACCGCGTCGCTTCCTGCGCGTGATATCGGGACCCGATCCAGTTCGATATACCAAAGGGAGCGGACGAGATGAGCTCGCTGCCGCGATCATCGATCCCAAGAATCCACTAACTGCCCGTGTGTTTGTCAATCGAGTCTGGCAGCATCATTTTGGTGCTGGCTTGGTACGAACGCCGAGCAATTTTGGAACGCTAGGCGAGAGGCCAACACACCCCGAATTGCTTGATTGGCTTGCCAGCGAATTCGTCGCCGAGGGATGGTCACTAAAATCACTTCATCGTCATATCCTGACGTCCGCTACCTATCAATTGAGTGGCGAGTTTGATGAAGTATCGTATAAGGCCGATGGTGACAACCGTCTGTTGTGGCGAATGAGCCCTCGAAGAATGGATGTCGAGGCTTGGCGCGATTCATTGCTGTCTGTCACGGGAGAGCTCGACCCATCGCTTGGCGGTCCATCCCATCACAACATTACCGAAACGAAGCGGCGAACACTGTATGCCAAGGTCGGTCGCAATGGCGACGTTTTTGAATCGGATGTGTTCTTGCGGCTCTTCGATTTTCCTTTGATGAGGGCGACTGTCGAGCAACGCCCGAGCAGCATTGTGCCTCAACAATTTCTATTTTTCATGAACAGCAGCTTTATGGTCCAGCGAGCCAAAGCGCTGGTGGTCCAGTTGCATCAACTCGACGATTCGAATGAAGAACGAATCAAGCACGCTTACGAATTACTTTACACTCGCAGTCCCGAGCCCGCGGAACTCGAAATCGGTTTGAGTTTTGTGAGTGCTGAAAGTGACGGGAACACGCTTTCCAGCTGGGATCGCTACGCTCAAATCCTATTAAGTTCGAATGAATTCATGTTTGTAAGGTAAACAAAATGTTTCACCGAAATCCTTTACAACCCTTAGATCGCCGCGACGCACTCCGCCAGCTTGGCGCAGGGTTTGGAACGCTTGGATTAGCGGGCGTTCTCGCACGGTCGAACGTGCTATCCGGGATTGCACACGCAGATGGCGCGAACGGCTCAAATTCCCCGCTGGCGCCCAAGGCGCCGCATTTCGCCCCTAAGGCCAAGCATGTCATTCAACTGTTCATGCCTGGTGGTCCTTCGCAGGTGGATACGTTTGACTACAAACCCGAGATCGCCAAGCATGCTGGCGAACGACCCGAGTGCGTGGATCGCAAGTCGCTTCGAAATACGAAGATGGGTTTGATGCCATCCCCATACTCGTTCCAACAGTACGGGCAATGCGGCAAGTATGTCAGCGAGATTTTTCCTCACGTTGCCGAATTGGTTGACGATATTTGTTTCATCCATTCGATGCACACCGACACACCGGAACATGCCAGTGCGATGATGATGATGAACGCCGGGCATTTGCAACCCACCCGCCCCAGTATGGGATCATGGTTGGTCTATGGCTTGGGTACCGAGAATCAGGACCTACCTGGGTTTATCTCAATGAGTCCGAGAGCACAACCACGCAACAAACTCGCCAATTGGAGCAACGCGTTTCTGCCTGGCGCCTACACCGGCACGTACGTGAACATTCACGACATGAAGCCGGAGCATATCATGCACGACTTGAAGAATAGCTGGTTGCCATCAGTTGATCAGCGGCACCAGGCGGACCTATTGGCCAAGCTCAACCAGATGGATCTTCGTCGTCAGCAACAAGACCCACAATTGGAGGCCAGCATTCAGACGATGGAGATGGCCTTTCGTATGCAGTTCGCGGTTCCAGACGCGTTTGATACCAACCAGGAAACGAAGGAAACATTGGAAATGTACGGCGAGAGCGAATACGCCAAGGGCTGTTTGCTTGCGCGTCGATTGATCGAACGCGGTGTGCGAACTGTACAACTTTCGCATTCGATCGACGGCTATGACATCGCGTGGGATACTGGACATGGCAATATCGTCGATGGACATCGCGCGTTAGCGGTAGCCTGTGATCAAGGCATCGCAGCGTTGATCAAGGACCTCAAGCAACGGGGGCTATTTGAGGAGACGTTGGTGATTTGGGGCGGCGAATTCGGACGTGCACCAACCTCAGAAGGGCAAAAAGGACGCGACCATGATCACTACGGCTTCACCACTTGGATGGCTGGCGGCGGCGTGAAAGGGGGCATCAGTTACGGATCGACCGACGAGTTTGGCTTGACCGCTGTTGAAGAGCGTGTCCACGTACACGACTTGCACGCTACGATCCTGCATTTGAT
>JANLUJ010000469.1:0-4451 GCA_031363425.1 Pirellula sp. | reverse complement strand
CCGTTTTTTCCCACGGTTCTCAGCAGTCCGTAACCATTGCAGTTCGAGATGGTCGCGGTGGCCAAGTCGAACAACAAGTTACCGTAACGGTATACGACCCACTTGTGAATAAACCACCCGTCTTTGCAAACGTGCTTCCTGACCTTTGGATAATCGGCGGTCGAACTCAATTTCGAATGAACGTGGACGATACAGCACCTGGCGGTAGCGCCCCTTCATTCCGCCTAGTCCAATCACCCCTTGGGATGACGATCGATGAACTCACTGGGGTCATTGCCTGGCGCCCTACCGAGTCTCAGATCGGACTTCATCCAGTGACTATTCGGGTCGACGACGGCGAATTCTATTCGGTTCAGTCCAAACAAATTCGAGTCCGAACGAACGTATCTCCGAGCCTACAGAATATCGACGACGTTAGCTTTACCGGCGGCCTGGATTGGTCGACGAAAGCCAGAGCAACGGACGCAGACAAAGATACTCTCGAGTATTCCCTGGCCACGCAGTCAGGGCTGCCGCTCCCCTCAGGCCTCACCATCGATTCCAAGTCAGGAACGATCCAGTGGAAATCCAACGCAGTTCCAACGACAACTGCTTACGCATTGCGTGTTTCCGCTAGTGACGGACTCGGTGGCGAAGACTTTGCTCTCTTTACAGTGACACTTACACGCGACACGATTCCACCCACCGTGCAGTTCCTATCCGAACCCGGAGTCCTCGAAGCGACTCGCGACGCTCGAATCTTCATAACCGCACAAGATGAAGTTAGCATTCAAGCTGGCAGCCTTTCCGTGAAACTCGTCGGCTACAGTCCAGATCATGCCAATTGGACAACTCGCAATCAAACCATAGCGCTCGATGATCAAGGACGTGCGACTATCAACTCCGCACAATTGGCGGCTCCCGGCCAAGCGAGCCAAATCGGCTACTACAAACTCGAGGTTTCAGCCAAGGACGCTTCCAACAATATTGGGTACGCAGGTACCAACAACGTCGTCATCATTCAAGTTGCGCTCGATGGTACACCACCCGAAGTCTCCATTCAGTCTCCGACCTACAATCAATCCATCCTGGAACCCATTGATATCCTTGCCACCATCGATGACTCGCACGACGAACTTTCCGAGTATTGGGTAACGATTCATCCCAATGAAAAACCGAACCAAGCGATCGAGGTCAAACGCGTTGTCTCAAACAAGGAAACCAAAAAAGGTGTAATTGCCACCGACGACACGACCTTGCTCGACAATGGTCAGTGGATTCTCAGTGTCTATGCCAAAGACACACAAGGAAACGTGGCGAGAAAATCGGTCCCGATTCAACTTGAGGGCAACTACAAACCGGGCGTTTTGTCTCTCGCCTTTACCGATCTCGATTTGGCCACGCCTGATGTGCCGATCAAGGTCCAGCGTTCCTACAGTAGCAGTCGATCCAACAAGGTCCTCGACTTCGGACATGGGTGGGCGCTGGATTTCGGCATTCCAAAAGTCGAAATCGCTTACGCCGAGACTGCGTCGCCCGGTTCCGGCGGTTATCCTGTCCTACTCGATGGCACACGTGTTATTGTCACGCTTTCCGACGGTACCCGCGAGGGATTCACATTCCAGCCATATCCTGAACACCCGAACTTGCTCGGCATCAACATCAGCTGGCTGCCGTACTTTGTACCGGACAAGGGGAATACGTCCTTTCTCGAGGTCGAGAAGACCCCGATGTTACGAGTCGCTAACGGTGAATCATCGTGGGAATACGTTTCGTTCACGGGAGCCGAATCGTTCCATCCCGCCTCGCGCGCCTTCGGCGGCTTTTGGAAACTCTACCAACAAAGCGGTACGCAAATCCATATCGACGCTCGGGTAGCGAACACGGCTTGGATCGAAGACCGCAACGGTAACCGAACCACCATCACGCCCGACGGGATCGAACATTGGTCGGGTCGCCGAATCGCTATCGCGCGTGACAAGATGAATGAAAATCGAATCACAAGTGTTCGCGATGCGATGAACCAGTCAATAAGCTATCGATACGATGCCATCGGCAACCTGATCGCCGTCACCGATCGACTTGGCCAAACTACAAACCTTAGCTACCATCCGGTCGACGCCAACGTAGCGGGAAAACAGTTTTTGCTCCAATCGATCGCTGACGCCGCTGGGCGCGAGCAACTTATTGCAACCTATACGAATGAACGTCGGCTTGCGTCGTTAAGAGACGTCGAGAACTGGACAACCGGCTATGGCTATGACATCCGCAATCGCGAACAATCGATCGACTATGGCGCCAATGGAACCGTCCACGACATCAAGATTCTCCTTGATCGCCGAGGCAATCCGGTCAAATCCATCGACGCTGGCGGCGCGCAAACACTTCGATCCTACGACAAACAAGGAAACCTTACAGAACAACGCCAAGTCATCGGTGACGCGGATGGTAACATGGGCGTCAAGGACGATCTGGTCACCCGCTACAACTACAACGAATTCAGACAGCCTTATTCTGTTACCGACATTCGGGGCGGTGCAACTCGAACCATTTACGACGACAAGCTTCATCAAGTGACGTCGGTGGTCTCTGCCGCTGGGCTCTCAACCGAATATGACTACGACAGCAAAGGTAACTTGCTCAAGACGACCAATCCCAGCGGGGAAAAGACCCTACTAAACTATTTGTCCAAAGGGCAGCTCGATACCGTCAAGAGCAGAGATGAACTGCTCCTTGTCGACAACGACTATGACAAGTACGGGAATCTTTCCGAAACCAAGGACGCTGATGGGCACGTTAGCCAATTCGAATACGATGCGAACGGTCGTCAAACCGTTCGCATTTCACAAGAAAAGGATGCCAACGGCGGCCCCTTGGAGGTCCGCGATGAACGAGCGTATGATGCCACCGATCGTGTCATCTCAACACGGCTTGTATATCGCACCAGAAATTCGGCCGGTGAGTGGGTTTCAGTCGAGCAATGGTCTAACAGTACTGTCTACGATCCAACGACTGGATTAATCCAGAGGCAAATCGATCCGCACGGACTCCGAACCGACTTCTACTATGATCGCCGCGGCAACCAAATCCAAGTACGTCGTGAGGTTGAAACGCGCGTCGCAGGTTCCAATGGCATATTTACTTCGCAGCGGGTCTGGACTAGCCAATGGACTGTCTATGATGAACAAGGCCGAACGCTACTAACAACCGATGCGATTCCTGAGAACCCGTCGTTGCTCGCCAACAGCCCGCCCGTAGGCGCCAACAAAAACATCTATGACGCAGCAGGCCGCATCGTTGGTACTCAGCGACTTAAGAACGTCATCGTTCGAGTTGCAGACATCGCGGGTAACCCACCTGCTGCAAACTTCAGTAACTACAATCGATTGCGATCCACCATCGCGTCCAATGGCTCGGTCGTAAGCAGCACCGAAACTAGCTACGACCCGTTGGGCCGCGCCGTTCGAATGCGTGATGCGAACGGACTTTGGTCCGAGACTTACTATGGTTTCGCCGGCGAAGTGGTACAGACACGAACGCAAACTCTGGATGGGCAAGGCAAGATCATCTGGATGATTTCTCGATCCGCCGTTGACGAACTTGGCCGCCCAATCGTTAACGCTGACACTTTTATCGAGGGGTCGGTAGCCGCGTTAAATGGTACGACAGGAACCCGAACTTTTTACGATGAACTCGGCCGCTCTTTCAAAGTGGAACGTCGCTCTGGTATTAAGCTAACCCTGCTCGACCGCTTCGGGGCGGTGGTCCTGGACACTGCCAAAGCCCCGGGGCCCTACTCTATCAGGATCGACAATCAAGGTATCGACGCCAATGGAAATATCAATCTTATTAGTCGCTCTTTGTCGTTTTATGATTCACAAGGACGTGTAACAAAATCGGTAACGGGCATTGGCCCAGGGCACGCTGGTGTCGAAAGTCGATATGAGTTTGATGCGCGCGGTCGAACGGTGCGCCAGATTGGAGCACCGGTTTCAACCATTGAATCGCCCGATCCACTTCGAATGGTGACCGAAACAGAGTACGACGAAAAAGGGAGGGCGTTTCGATCGTGGAACAATATACGCGGTCGGGATCAAGGTGGCGAAGTGCTCATCGATAGGCGTTTTGCCCAATCCTCCACACAAGTTTTTGACCATCTGGGACGCGCGTTCAAATCCATTGCAGCCGATGGTACATCCACGTCCATGGAATTCGACGTTTGGGGCAATATCTCAAGCGAGACAGACGCTGGCGGCAACACCAAACGCAATGAATACGACACGAGTGGGCGACTTATTGTAGTAACCTTGCCTGCTGTAGCGGACCCGCTGGATAGCGATGGCGATGGCAATCCAAATTTGGACGCTCCTCGATTCGAGTACGCCTACAACTGGGCGGGCAAACAAACGGTTCTTCAAGATTCGCTGGGTCGGCGGACCACGTTTTCGTTTGATGAACTCGGACGACAAGTT
>JANLUJ010000437.1:0-2661 GCA_031363425.1 Pirellula sp. | reverse complement strand
CTTTTGTTTTGTCCCATCACAACTCGAAAATCTTTTACACCGTTGGCAATCATGTCTTCCGCTCCTTGGATCGCGGAAACAACCTGGTCCCCATCTCACCTGAAATTACTCTAACACCGCGTGGCTCCGGTACAGCGGTTTCCGAATCCTCTCGCAACTCGAATGTCATTTATGCAGGTACGGATGATGGTGCGTTGTGGGTGACTCGCAATGGTGGCTTCGAATGGAAGAATATCACTGCGAACCTTGGTATCCCCTCGCCGCGCTGGGTCGCAACCATCGAAGCGTCTCGCTTTGAAGATGGACGTGTCTTTGTTGCATTGGACGGACATCGATCGGATGACGACGAGCCCTATTTGTTTGAGTCAAATGACTTCGGCAACACTTGGCGATCGATCCGTTCGAATATTCCGTGGGGCTCCACTCGTTGTTTGCGAGAAGACATCTCCAATGAAAATTTGCTTTATGCTGGAACCGAGTTCGCGCTATGGCTATCAATGGACCGCGGTGCGAATTGGACCAAGCTGAATACGAACCTGCCAACCGTTGCAATCCATGAAATCGCACAACATCCCACCAACGGTGAAATCGTTGCAGCGACTCACGGTCGAAGCCTTTGGGCTTGCGACATTTCTGGATTGCGACAATTGAAGCCGGAAAACCTTGCAACGCAAGTTGCGCTTTTCAAGCCCGAAGAGGTTGTGCGATGGCGGAGTGAACCGAGCCGAGGTATGACAAATCGTCGCTTTGCCAGTGAGAATCCAGTCAATGGTGCTCAAATTTGGTATGCGCTGCCGGCCAAGGCCGAACGTGTTTCGCTCCGCATTGAGGACATCGAAGGCAAGATCGTTCGCGAGCTGCGGGGTGAAACCGCAGCTGGACTTCATCGACTGACTTGGGACCTAGGGCAACAGCTAGCTGTAGGCCAACGCGGTGCCCCCGGCGGCGGAGGTCCTGGCGGCGGTGGCGGACAAGGGGGTGGGGAACAGGGGGGAGGAGGACAGGGGGGAGGAGGCCAAGTCGGGGGCGGCCCTCGAGGTGCTGGACTTGGCGCGGGTGGACCTGGCGCGGGTGGTGGGCCAGGAGGCGGTGGCAGACCGGAAACTGCAGGACCAGGTGGTGCTACTGGAGGCGGACGAGGACAAGGTCGCGGGCGGCGAACTACCGGCGAGAATGCCGTTCCAAGCGATGGTAATATGGCGTCCGGGACCGACCTCTCGCGACCTCCGAGATTGGAGGAACCCGGTACGATTCCTGCAACAGTTCCTGCCGCAACAGCAACACCGGTAACGGATCCCGAAGGTGCGATCGCTGGTCGTCGCGGCGGACCAGGTGGCGGTGGTGCTGGTGGTCTTGGCGGATTGGGTACTGGGGGTCCCGGCCGTGGCGGGCCAGGTGGCGGCGGAGGTTTCGGTGGTGGCGGTCGAGGCGGACAGCGTCCAGCCCCTAACGGCACGTATCGCGCGATCCTAGTAGTCGATGGAAAAGAACTGCCTCCGCAAACCGTATCGCTTTTGCGAGATCCAATGGCACCAGAGGATGCGATCAGCGAAGAAGAAGCGGAACAAACCCTTATCGATGAAAAACGCGCTGCCGATGAAAAACGAGCAGCCAAGAGTGAGGGACGCCAAGTTTACAAAGATAACTGAGTCGAACAGCCGATGTTAACCACAGAGGCACGAGGATCGCAGAGAAGCAGTCGACATTGAGTCCGAGATTCTCTGTGCACCTCGTGACTCTGTGGTTCAAATGAATTTAGGTGATAAGGATAATACAATCGAAGTAGATTGGCCCCCTAGGCCGTGTGACCCTCAGGCTAGGGGCTCAACCTACGCGCCGATTATTTCTTGCCGGCTTTTTTCTCTCTCATTTCGTCTAGAAAAGCCTTCATGTCTTCTTTCATTTCTTCGGGTGCTGTCTTGATTGCCTTGGTCTGTAGTTCAATCGCCCTAGCAATGTTGCCTTGAAGATAGACTAGGTGGGCAAGCGTATCGAGAATTGCTCCGTTTTCTGGATCTTTCGCTACCGCCTTCTCAGCGGCCGCGGCGGCGGCAGCGATCAAGGGTTTCGAGAATTTCTCATCGTCACTTGCAGCCTCGTAGACTGTCCAAGCCAGTTCGTTCAGGGTATTCGCGTCAATCTCATTGTTTGCAGCAATTTCCGTCAGCGCCTTGGCGGCCTGATCATCCATTTTTCCCGAATCGGCAACGATGCTAATCAGAGCCTTGCATTTAGCCATCGCGAGCTGCAGCTTCTGACCTGGTTTCGCCGTCTTGGCAATCGCATCGATATCTGCGATGGCGGCGGCTGCGTCGCCCTCTTGGATTTTCTTCATTGCTGCGAAAACATTGATCCGTACGGCTAAGTCGTCAATCGCTGAGAGCGTAGCGTCATCACCCGCGGCATCTTCTCTAGCTTTGTCGAGCACCTTCAAAGCAGCTTTGATATTTCCGGATTGCATGGGGCGACTAACTTTAGCCATGAGCACATTTAGCTGTTGGTCTTTCTTGAACTTCGCCAAATACGCGGCTCGGTCCCAACTGTCACCGACAACTTTTTCGAGCGGTTCATCCATCTCCATTGGGTGGCCAATCCACTCGATCTGTCCAGACTTGCCTACGATAAAGCACGTTGGAATTCCATTTTGGCCAGCGGCTTCCA
>JANLUJ010000382.1:0-1769 GCA_031363425.1 Pirellula sp. | reverse complement strand
GGCTTGAGGGCCTCGAGCGGTTAAACAAGTCGCAAGGACGAATCCCTTCATTCAGGCAGTGCTTGGCTGAAAAACCGCAGCCAATTGCCATGGAAAAACGCCTGAATATCTGGTGGTGGGAATCCTCTACGCTGCATGATCGCAACTAAAGTTTGAAGGTCGCGGTAGCGGTTGAGATCGGCTGGCGTCTGCTCGCAGCCGTAGCCTCCGTCTAAGTCCGAACCTAGTCCTACATGTCGAATGGATCCAGACAATTGACAGACATGCTCAATTTGATCGACTGCTCGCTCTAACGTGGCAATGGGCTTTGTCAAACCGCGGACGAATCCATCTTGAAGCATGATCACGTCCATGGAAACACCTAGGACGCCGTCTCGTTCTATGACAAATCGAATTTGGTTGTCATCAAACTGTCTCTGCCAGTTGCAAATAGCGCGAGCATTTTGATGGCTTGCATGCACTCGTCCTTGGAAGTGTTTTGCGACTTGCCAAAACGAAACATCGGATAGGTGGGTCATGTCTATAGTCATGCCGAGTTCATCACAGTCCTTTAATAGTTCGATGGCATCGAGCGACAACCCAACTTCGCTGCGAGTTCCTCCGCCATAGCGATTGGTGCCATAGTGTGTGAGGCCCAACGCTCTGAGCCCTGCTTCATGAAATTCAAAGACGGTCTTTGGTGTGAGGAGCGGGTCTGCGCCCTCCATGGTCAGAATGAAACCAAGAGGCACTGAGTTTGGATCTGCTTGGTAAGCCTCAAAATGAAACTTAAGCTCGCTACGCGTTCGAAGCATTTTCAGGTAACCTTCGGACTCCATAGCTCGATAGTACGCCAAATGCGCATGCGCCATTCCGTAGCAAGCATGAGGCGTCGTCCAACCGAAGGAATGATTGATCTGTTGCTCTTGTCTGGCTAGGAGTGTAGCTAGGCAAACCGCGACTTTGGAGAACCGCAGCTCTGGGAAACTCAAGACGTTGTTCTGGCGCCCCTTGTCCAGCATTTCTAGGGTGGTCTCCTGTGCTCGAATATCGTCAACGCATTGACGAAGGTCGCGATTCCAATCGACGCCATTTAAAGCTAGATCGAGATGCGCGTCGAAGATCAACATGATGCAAAAAACCTTTCACTTGAAAATCGTTTAACCCCGAGCCGCAGGCGACGTTTGTGGGTTAAGTCACGGGAGGCAGAGCGTCTTTCGGGCTCTAGGCACTGCCCTTCCCCAGCAATTCACTTCGAAGCTGCGTAAGCAATTCGGTCGCGTGCTGAATCTCCGCCTTTTGTCGTTCACGATCCTGCGGTATCTCGCGCTCAATGGTCAGGGGACCGAAGTAACCGATCTCTTTAAGGGTTGTCAAATAGGCTCGCATGTCGACTTGGCCTTTTCCAAGCGGCACTTCAGCCCCCCAGGTTACCCCAGGCTGGTCGCTCCATGTTGCATCTTTGCAATGGATACTTCTTACCTTTGAACCAACTTTTTTCAAGGCAGGAATCGGCTCGCCCATTCCATAAAGGATCATATTGGCCGGATCGAAATTGATAAAAAGATTGGCCCGCTGTGTGTCGCCGATAAATTGCAGCAGGGCATCGGCAGACTCTTGCCCAGTTTCAAGGTGTATGTTTTGTTCGTTGTGCAATGCGTGATCGCAAAGTTGTCGCGTGACTTCAACGATGTCGGCGTATTCACGCGATCGCAAATCATGTGGTACAACTCCGAGGTGCAACCCGACTGCATTGCAACCCAATAGGCGAGTGAAGTCGGATATCTCCT
>JANLUJ010000380.1:0-1904 GCA_031363425.1 Pirellula sp. | reverse complement strand
AGCCTCCACGGCAGTGCGTTCCCAGGCAGAGCCGCAGAGCCTGGGAACGAGTAGTCCCCTGTGCAACGCTAATTCCAATCAGTGGCATTAGTAACCATTAGAAAACTCAATCGTACAAAGTGATGAAAAAAAGCGAGTGTCTAAACCGACATTCGGCGTCACACAAATTGCGAATGGTTCGGTTCATCTTGGGTCCGGGAATTGCGATGCCACCCATCGGTCGGAGGTCCTAGAAAATCTTCCAACTGTTCCAAAGCTTGCAAAAATAGGGAGCCAGCTTTTTGTTTTAGCGTGGAAGCAGAATGATCTGGCAGGACAAGCCAGCGGTATTTTTGAATCTCACAGGGCATAAATCCGTACCAATATTCGCTTGCTGAATGCGAATTCCGTGTGGAGCTCAAACCAGATTTTACGCGACATTACCACACGACAAAATACAGTGCAAGGAAATGAGAAATGAAACCATTTACTAATATCCAAGATCATGGCTTTGCGATGCTTTTTGCGATGATCGTACTTTTGGCTGCGGCACCAAAAGGGTACGAGTTTTGGCTGAAAATGCAAAAAAACAAAACCGACAATAAAGTTAAGTTGGAGATGTTAAAAATGGGATCGTCTGCCGACGAAATCGTGCGTACTCTATTGTCTCCGCGCGATTGTGATTCGCGAACTCAGCGGGCTTAATCCAACATGGAGAGACACGATGTAAACGCCTTTTTCGTATATGGTACGCTCAAG
This sequence comes from Pirellula sp., assembly GCA_031363425.1. GTDB lineage: Bacteria > Planctomycetota > Planctomycetia > Pirellulales > Pirellulaceae > JBKCUI01. The sequence continues at coordinate 1,166 of JANLUJ010000380.1, read as the reverse complement.
AAATCATACCTTCGCGGTGGGCTTTGGCCCCGTAAACCCCTCCGAATAATGGTTGGTTCCATTCAGTCGGACTTGTTTGATCTTGGCCCTTATCCCGCAGCCACACCAGGCAAGCATTGGGTCCTTGGGGAAATTTGGGAATTCAATCAAAAGGACATGGAACAGACGATTGTCGAGCTGGACCAGATTGAAGGATACGTTGGTTCAAGTGAAAACAACGAATACATTCGGCAAATAGTGAATGCGGAATTTATAGGGCCAGAGTCCTCGCCGATGCAAATAAGAGCCTTCGCCTATTTCGCGGCTCAACCCAAACGGTTGGAAGTTGCCAGAAAAATTAAGCCCTTTTTGGAGTTTTTGGGGAGACCGGTTGCGGCCTGGCCTGATGCTAGAGCCAACGTACCTGCAAGTTTTTCTGAAGAATAGATATCCAATCCGAACTTTCTTTCGTCATAGCCTAGACGCTACAATGCTGTTTGAATCACCAGTAGCATCTAGCGCGAGAATTACTCGAGCGAATGCACTCAATCGACATTCTTTGAACGACCAGGTTTCGAAATGACGCAATGCAAAAATAATCTGCCGCTGACGGTTCAGCACAAGATGATCAAAGTACGCCGACGTTGGCTGGTTGGGATTTTGCTGACCGGGACACTATTCGTTGCGGCTCCTGTCCAAGCACAAGAACCACCGACGCAGGCCCCGGTTACAAAAAAGCCGTTGGAAGTCGAAGTACCTAAAGCGTTCGATGGCGATCAAGACTTCGAAGAAGCTTGCCGGCTTAGATTGAATATCGATTCCGTCGACACGCTCAAAGAGATTATTTCTCTCGCAAAAGCTGCGGTTGAAAAAGGGCTCGACAAGAATGATCTGGAGGCGGCAAAGAAAATGATTGCTGCTTCCTACCTGCAGAAAACCCAAGAAGGTATTCGCACGATTGCGCCGGGTATGTCGCGTTCCAAGATCAACAAGCGATTGAACGACTTCTTGCAAGATCTGGCCGAAGCAATCCATTTTGATCCATTGCTCGCCGACGCATATTTGATGAAAGTGGAATTGCATGCTTCGCTCAAAGATCCAGCTGCAGCGAGGGATGTCGCAAATGATGGGATTGCTGCGTTGATGCCGGCCGTTGATTCAAAACTTGCCGAACCCGAAATGAAAGC
>JANLUJ010000313.1:0-6148 GCA_031363425.1 Pirellula sp. | reverse complement strand
GATCTTTCGAGCTAGGGTGGATGCGATATACCAATACGACGTCAACGCCTTCGATCCAGAGGGTGGCACCCTCACGTACTCACTTGTAGCAGCACCAACCGGCATGCAGATCGACGCCGCGAGTGGTCTGATCACTTGGACACCGACGGTTGCGCAAGCCGGCAGTCACCTGGTACAAGTAGCCGCACAAGACACGGCCGGAGGTCGCAGCATCCAGCGGTTCGCAGTTTTGGCACGCATCAACCAGGCGCCGGTTATTGGTTCGCACGCAGTGACTAGCGTTGCATTAGGAGAGAAATACCATTACGACGTGCAAGTCAACGACCCAGAAGGCGATTCGCTCAGCTATGTGTTGGTAACAGGACCGACGGGCATGACGATTGACTCGCTCGGTCGAGTGATGTGGCAAACGGAACCGGGCGTTCCGGTTTCTAATCCAATTGCGCTGCGTGTGACTGATACTTATGGGGCGGTAGCCACGCAAGTTTATGATCTAGCTGTTACGCCCGATACCACAGCACCGAAAGTCGAATTGCGGCTCAGTGCCAATCCCGTTGCATTGGGACAAAACACGGTCATTGTGGTTCAAGCCAGCGACAACGTCGGGGTCGTCGGCGTGAGCTTGACCATGAACGGCCAGCTGCTGGTGCTGGATGCGAATAACTCCGTGACCCTGCGAGGCGACATCGCTGGACTCTATGCACTCAAGGCTGCGGCTCGCGATGTTTCCGGCAATGAAGGGTCTGCCACTGTCAGCATGCGAGTCTTTGACCCAGCGGATACGCTCGGTCCAACGATCATAATTACCTCTCCAACATCTGACAGCAAGGTAACGACGCTTACCAAAATTGCAGGTTCGATTACCGATGACAATCTTCAAATGTATCGCATTGATGTTGGGCGTGCCGACTTGGTCGATGTCAATCAACCCGAATTGGATGATTTGGACTATGTCACCCTCGCCAATGGGCGTTCCAATGCGGTGGATGCGGTGTTGGCTACGTTCGATCCAACGATGTTAGTCAACGATGACTATGTCGTGCGTATTCTTGCGAGCGACCTAAGTGGCAATACATCGACCAAGACGATTCCCCTGCGTCTTGACGGCAATTTGAAACTGGGTGAATACAACTTAGATGTGACGGACCTGGTGATCCCGGTTGGTGGGATACCAATCACGGTCGTGAGGTCTTACAACACAAGAACGGCAAATGACAATGGCGATCTCGGATTCGGATGGGCGCTTTCGGTGCAGGATGCAAAGATTCGCGAATCGATTCCGGTAAATCCACTTGAGGAGCAAGGAGCTTTCTTTGCTGCGACTCCATTCCGCGATGGAACTCGTGTCTACTTGACCAATCCCGAAGGGCGTCGTGTCGGCTTTACCTTCCATCCAACCCTACAATTCAGTATTTTCGGCGGAGGTTCGTATATGCCTGCGTTTCTTCCGGACGCGGGAGTGTTGGATACGCTCGACGTGGGTTCGATTCCTCTTCGCAAGATCGATGGTTCGTTCTTTGGCACCATCGGCGAGCCCTTCAATCCCAGCGCCTATCGATTGACGACCAAAGACGGAACGACCTATGAGTATGGACAGTTCAGTGGATTAGACAACGTTCATGATCGCAAAGGAAATCGTTTAGAGTTTCGCGAGAATGGAGTTTTTGCGTCGAACGGCCAATCGGTTCGATTCGTTCGCGATCCTCAAGGACGTATCTCCAAAATTATGGATCCGGCGGGCAAACAACTGGAATACACCTACGACTTGGCCGGCGACCTCGTTGAGTTTAAAGATCAAGCCGGTTTGGTTCGCAAGTACTCTTACCTCGCCAAGCCAGCTCATTTTCTCCGCAGCATGATCCACTCAACCGCGTTGTCACGACAGCCACCACCGACGGTCGCATTCATCGAATCCGTTACGACGCAGTTGGAAACGAAGTTGCGTTTACCGATTCGCTAGGGAACACGACGAAAACCGAGTTTGACTCACTCAATCGTATGACCCGGCGAACAGACCCACTCGGCCACACAACAGTTTTCTCGTATGACGTCGTGGGCAGTTTGACCAAGAGAATCGATCGCAACGGGCGAGAGATCGACTATCGATATGACGCAGCAAGACGGCTTACGAACGAAAAATGGCTGAGCGGCGAATCGGTATTGAATAGCATCGATACCACATATGACTCGGTTGGAAACCGATTAACGGCCAAGGACTCGACCAGCAGTCTCACATTTACCTACGACGCATTGAATCGCATCGATTCGCAAGACAATAATGGGACGGTGGGCGTACCACGATTGGTTTGGAATGCGATTTACGATGCGCAAGGGAACATGAGTCGTGTGCAAGATAGCTTCGACGTCGTCTATGCCAGCCAGTTCGATCTCAAGAACCACCCCACCACTAGTTTCTTGAGTGGCGGCGGCATCAGTCCCATACGTGTGGACTATGGATACGATCACAAAGGAGTCCGTACCTCCGCGGTTCGTTTCAATGACTTGGCTGGGAATCAGAAAGCAGGGCGTACGAATTGGCTGTACAACCTACAAGGGCAGCTCACCGACTTGAGCCACTTCAATGCATTGGACACGATTCTCGCAAACTATCACTAATCCTACGATCCATTGTTCCAATTGTCGGAAGAGTCAGGGACTGCCGGCTCCACTTCGTACGCATACGATTCAGCAGGTCAGTTGGTTTCTGCGTCTCCACTGGTCGGACCTGCCGAAGCGTTCCAGTACGATCGCAATGGGAACCGAACGAGCAACGGAGTGACCACCGGAGCCAACAACCAAATGCTGAGCGATCGGACCTATCGCTATGCTTACGACAACGAAGGAAACCTTGTGACCAAGACCAAGTTGAGCACGAATGAGGTTTCCACGTTTTCATACGATCACCGCAATCGAATGACGCGAGTGGAACAAAGAAACGCGGCTGGAGCCTTGGTGAGCCACGTGAACTTTTCATACGATGCGCTCGATCGGCGAATTGTGGTTGACAGCAATGGGTCCAAGACAACGACCGTGTATGTAGGCGATGCGCCTTGGGCTGATTTCGATGGCGAAGCAAGATTGACAGCTCGCTATTTACCTGGCGAGCGGACCGACGAATTGCTTGCACGTTACCGACCATCGGACGGTGTGACATGGTACCTGGGCGATCGACAAGGGAGCGTTCGCGATTTGATGAACAGCTCGGGAGCGATCATCGACCATCTTGACTATGGAAGCTTTGGCAACGTACGGTCGGAAACGAATGCCGCGGCCGGAGATCGATTCAAGTACACGGGACGTGAATTGGATCCAGTCAGTGGCTTGTACTACTACCGAGCTCGGTTTTATGATCCGACGACTGGGAAATTTGTGAACGAAGATCCCAAGTCGTTCGAAGCGGGAGACGCGAATTTGCGTCGTTACGTCGGCAACGATCCGATCAACGCAACGGACCCCTCTGGCAACCAAGCCATTTCCGAAGCAGACGGGCTGGCCGCGTTTGTGAGCGTGTATGCAAACTACGCTTTGACTTATGGAGCGGATGTGCCGTTCACGTACCGCGTTGGATGCAAGCCAGGATCATGTGGCATCACTGGGAATGTCGACGGATACAGCTCTAGTTTGGGTGGAGTGCCAATCCCGAAATCAAAGAACTTATACTCGGCAGGTGGTGCAATAAGTAACAACAATTGGTCTGGCTCAGTGGTTGTAACGGCTGGATGGTTTAGTGGATCGGTTTCTGTTGACAAGAAGGGAAAGGTAACCGAGAGCGTTGGTTTGGCTGGTCCATTCTCGCCAACGTTTGGTAGTGATACGGCCGACATCCCTGACATCCCAAGCTTTCCCGATGATGGCGAGTTCAATCTGCTGGTGAAGTCGACTGCGACCAGTCCCCATTTGGTCATTAGTGGAGATGGAGTTCAAGACGCGTTGGAACCAGGTGTAGGGAGCGTAGTAGTAAAGTTATTCACGCCGGGAGCAGATGGCGTCCTTGGTGGGGGTGACGATGTCATGATTGGAAGTGTCCGAACGGATGCGTTCGGTTACTATTTATTTGCAAGTCTACAGCCGGGCTTGTACTACGTGCAATTCGACGTCTCGACGATACCGTCTGGTTTTATCCCGACTAAACTCAATGTGGGTAGTGATGACCGCGACTCCGATGCAGACAGTTTGGGATTCGACAGCGTCACTTCGCTCGAGGCCGGTGAAGTTGACCTGACACACGACATGGGGATCAAGCCGAGGGAATGACATGGGGATCATGGCAAGCTGCGAAATGAAGCGAAAAGCAACCGTACTTTGGAGTAACGAGATGAAGAACAAAACGGCCTGGCGGCTCTACAATGCGACAATCCTTGCGCTAGCCTTTTCGTTGGGGTCAAATTCGGTGATTGCGGATTTTGTAACGTTCAGCAATGGCTTGGGGTCCAAATGGGGTGACCCCCTCAAAGGGACGCAAAGCGATATCATCACCTGGTCGTTTATGGACGATCTGACCTCTCTATCGGCAAATCACCCCTTGATCAAAGAGGTGGTTGGCGGGGTTGCAGCCGACAGCAATATCTCGGCCTTACGAACTTCGTTTAATCAGGCCAACGGGGTGGGATCATTCGACCAAGCAGTTCAAAATGCGGCGACTCGGCAGTTTGAACGTGAACTCGTAAAAGTTCGCCTTTTTTAGCTTGGAAACAGAACAATCCATCAGGACAAGTCTGCGGTATTTCCGAATCCCACCGGCCTGACACGTGTTTTAGCGCGATCCATCCGCCTTAACTCCGGATAGAAGTGGTTCGATGCTCCGTTACTTCGCCTTCAACGATTCGTGCGACATCAGGAACACATCGCCGTCATGGGGCTGTTCTCGCACAACGCCAACACCTCGTGCGTAGTACTTGTATTCGACGGTTCCATCGGCCAAGTCCTCCTTGACTTTCACACAGTTTTCGTAGGTTCCTGAAGGTGTCTTCACAGTCTCCGTGATCGACACGACTTCATTCTGCTCACCTATCTCGTCCGAAACGTCTTCCGTTCTCCATTTTTGTCCAACGGTGGGCTTAGCTGAAAAAATGACTCCTGGCGCTGGCGTGTCTTTACCGTACAGCCAACTTCCGTCGTGGCCGATGATTTTCCCATCCTCATATTCATCCACATCTTCACCCAAGTAGAAGACAGTACCGTTGTCATCTTGGGCGAAGTAATCGAGAGCGACTTCAATGAGCTTACCGTCTTCGTACGCTCGGTCTTCAAAGACGAGAGTCTCTACCATTTGTTCACCGATCTTGAACAACTTCTTCATCTCGGGCTTGGCGGTCCGTTCAACACGAAAATTGGCTCCACCCTCCATCCCTTCGAGAATGTCCTGCTTCGTACTGTAAAGCGGTAGGTACGGGTTCGTAATGTTTCGAGGATTACTGAACTTCACACCTTTCAAAACTTCTTCGCCTCGCGCAGCGCGTTCTGCCACCGCATCTGCAGCACCGTCTGTCTTGGTTTCGACAAGCTTGCCATCTTCGGTGATAACCAGGTCAATAATTCTCCCGCCTTTTTCTTTGATCTCTGCTTCATAGACTTTTTTTCCATCGATTTTCTTGGGTTCTAAATCGACGACCATCCCTGACTTTCCGCCCTTGGCGAGCACAGTATCGCGAACAGCCTTTGGTAGATCGTCCCATTTCTGCGGTTCCCCTGCGAACGCAGCGCTGAAAGCCAGAAAAAACATCATCACTATCGATACTTTCTTGAACATCGCAATTCTCCTTGACTAGGCATTTGACTTTCAAACGTGACTCGCACTCGGCGGATTTCGTTATTCTGAAAACCACGAACTGACGAAATATACTCATTGAACATGAGAGCAGCATGAGAGCGGAAATATTTTTCGCGCATATCGATCGATGGCTACAAATCAAAATTATTGACAGACTGAATGTTGAGGCGTTAAGATCGCCTCTGCCTGCTAACTCAATGCAAGCGAGGCTCCGCCTCGGCGAAATGCCTCCTTAGTTTGTGAACTCCGGAGGCAGGAGCCAAATGGCACTCACTTTGCAATTGGCGCAGGCAAAATACTGAGCCGCGGGCGCTAGCCGCGTTACGGTTTCCCAGGCAAACACGGTTGTCGCGGCTAACGCCCGCGGCTCAATTTGAA
>JANLUJ010000312.1:0-3553 GCA_031363425.1 Pirellula sp. | reverse complement strand
GCCATAGAATGTGACGTCCAGTTCCGGCACCGCCAAACCTTTCTCTCGAACCATCTTGTGGTACTCGAATACATCATCCGGGTAAAGATAGAGGATTGAAGCATCGGTATTAATCTGGTCATCTTCATAGCGTTACCATTTGTGTTTCGACCAGAACGACCGGCAAGCTATGCCAACACTGTCGAAGTGGAATGGTTTCTTACTTTACCCCAATCCGCTTCCCCGCCGCTTTATGCAACTTGCTCGGTGACGCTGAGACCAATCATTACGATCGAATTGCCAAAGTTGTTACGTCTCAATCTGCTTGATGGCGTAAAGCGGCCAGACGAGCTGTGGCAGAATTTCCCATTCGATGAACGTTTCACAGTGCAGGCTGGTTTCCCTTGAGTTTTGTACTCATCGCTTTCATCGCGGGGACACCGGTCAATTGAATCATGGGTGGCCGTTCACAAAAAAGTGTAATTTCGCTGACTACGAAACTGTTTCTAAACCATTGGGGAGAAATCCATGCGTTTTGGGCAATCGGTACCTCGATGCGAACCGTGATAAGCGGTGTATCTTCGGTGATCACAGTTGGAGTAACGGTGATAGACGAGGATTTCAGACCGGCTGCGGAGAGGAGCAACTGCGCGGCTTTGGACGCCTCGTCGGATGTAGCGCCTGGTACCATTGCGGATCGCGCTCCTTCGTACGCTGCAGTATCTGCCGAGTGCTGCAAGAGCAGGACTCGACTAATCTCTATCATGCCCGCAAAAATCAATAGTACGATTGGGAATGCGATCGCGAATTCAACGATTGCAACGCCAGGTCGATTTTTTGCTCGGTTGTTTTTCGACAGAGGTCGAATGGTTGCCATTATTTAGTATGTGATAAGGGTGGGAAGACTATGCGCGATCTCTTCGAAAGCATCCGCAAGTTGACCGCCGTTTATTGCATGAAAGTGCTTGCCTGAACCCGCCGCTGCCACCTCCTGCATTCGTGCGATATCAGCCTCAGCGGAGAACGTTACCGTGTAGATTAAAATGTTTTGATTTGCGGCCTGTTGAGCAGCATATAGTGGATCCGTCCCTGTATTGTGTATCCCGTCAGTGAGCACAATCATGACTCTAGATGCCCAAGATCTAGCGTACTGTTTGTCACTTAGTGCGCTAGCACCGACAAGGATACCATCACCAATATTTGTGGCTCCTTGGTCAAATTTTGCGCTGTAGCCAGACATTGCTTGTTCGATTGCCAAGTAGTTGCTCGCCAGACTTACGTCCGTTTTTGCTGTATTGTTATAGGAACTCATAGACACGCGTTCGTCTTGACCTGATGCCTTCATCAAATCTAAGAATCGTTGAACTGCATCCACTGCGTCCAACCATCGCGATTGTGGCGGCACTGGATCACCGAAGGACCATCCTGGAGGCGCGGCTGCAGGTTTGTAGTTTCCACTAATTTCGTCAGTAGAGAATGCCATCGATCCAGAACGGTCTAATACTAGTGCAATATCCAGCTCCGTTTGCGTGCTGATTGAGGTTTTGATGGGTCGAAACTGGATTGGAACTCCCATTGTTGGAAAGAGCAATGGCACCATTATTTTTCCATTCGCTTGTATTTGTACTGCGTTCGGATTGGTCCCGGCACTGAACTTGTACCGCTCTGTCTCAGAGAAACGAGTGGATACACCGAAGTCAATATCAGATCCGCTGAGTGTCATCTTTTCGTTGGCAAACGGATTTTCCTTCATCAGATTGTCAGCCGCAGCGATTGCCTGTTGCTTGTCACCGGTGACTGCCAAAACACGACCGGCGGCCCGCGTCGCCACATCGATCGTGATTTGAAGCTCCGTTCGCGCCAACTCCATGTACACTACATTTATCGCATAGGCCGCGATGGCGAGCACCACGGGCAACATCAAAGCCAGAGTGGCTGCAGTTGCACCACGGCGACCTCGCATTCGGCGTCGCACTGCTGTCGAAATAGCGGGGTTTGGCATTTCTTGCATCGATTTTCCTTTGAATGTTTGAATCGGTAGAACCTTGACGACTTAATTCGCAAGACTCAGTATTCAGCCATGATGGTTACGGACTCATTGAACACTTTATTGCGATAGAACCATGTACCAACTATGGCGCTATCTTTGGCGGCGATTTGCACACTCGTCTTGAATAGGTCTCCGTACTTAAGAGTTGTTGGGTCCGCTGGAACGCATGAAAACTGATAACCACGGACGTTTCTTCCTAGCAAAATCAAATCGCATTGACTCTGCAGAGTTGCACTGGTCGCGCCAGGTACAATTCCCAAACGAGCGCATTCGTAGGCAGTGATTTTGAGGGATTGACGAATGTAAATCATTCGACACGTTTCGATGGTCGCCATGGTTATCAAAAAAAATACCGGCATGCAAATCGCCAGTTCGATCAAGGCGGCGCCATGCCGACTCAAGCAAGTTTTAGTTCGCTTTTTGGTATGGAGAGTCATAATTCAAACGTTCCGGCGATCGTGTTTCGACACGCTCTTGATTCTGGGGTCGCACCCAAACACTAGGCCAGGGATCATCGTTTTGTAGATAATTTGTTTTCCGGCCTCATAGTTGACCAAAGAATTGATACCGTAAAAGAGGACGGTAGCGGATGTCTCGATTATTTCGCTTTTCGGCGTCAAATGGCCTATTGAAGTTTTCTTTCAAGGACTCGACGATATGAATCATTGCAAGATTCTGCCAATGCGTTACTTGTGAGATTATCGTCGAATGGGTTTCTTCACGCGTCTTTTTCGCCGACCTTTGGCCATCCGAGAGGATATGGAAGCGGTTTGTCGGATGGAATCGAAATGTTCACAGGACGGTCATATCCACCCCACCCAATTTGAGAATCTGACAGCCAGCGAAATCGGGAAGTTAGATGGTCGACCATTCGTGTGGTTCAAGATTCATTCCCAGCGGAAGTCTACGCCTCAACCAAGTCTTCCGAAGTCGCCAACATTTCCACAGTTGATGAGGTTTTTGCGTCAGCAAATTAGCCATCTCCTTTATCGAGTCCGAAAACACTTCGTCGTCCGCCAAACAATGTGCGAAGATTAGGAAAGTAGGCATTGTGCCTGGATGATGTTCCCAACTTAGGATCAACCGCGAATCAGGTTAACCTGTTGAGCTTCGACTTCGAGCGAAAGCGATGCCCCAAATCGATTTGCAGCAGCAGGCAGGCCATTCCTGTGTTCATGCAACCAGCTTGTCGGAAGGAATTGGACGCTCGCACAATGGAGCCTCAACCCGTCAGTCCAACCTGTGGAAATCGTAGCGTCTAGGTTGCTGGCTAGGCCGATCCTGCAGGAATACGACGCTTCCACAGTGGTTGGGATAGCCAGGCATCCAGCCGAATTTGGCAAGCTAGCAGCTAGGCACAACCTTGTGGAAATCGCAGAAGCGTGTCGGAAGGAAGCGGACGCTTGCACAATGGAAGACGTCCTACTTCCGAAACGAACTTACCAGTTTCGAGGCACCCCTATGTTTTTCCACCCCAGACGCCTGAACTATAGCCAACTAGGCATGGATCCAGCTCAATTTGAG
>JANLUJ010000310.1:0-2841 GCA_031363425.1 Pirellula sp. | reverse complement strand
GATGCTCTTGGGGGTTTGCTTGAACGTGGGCGTTCGTGCTGAAGACTGGCCGATGCTGGGCCGAGACAATACTCGAAACGGCGTCAGCTCAGAAAAAAATCCACCCAGTTTTTCGAGACACACAAGGCTCGGAGCATTCGGCTTTAGAACAGTTTCATAGTCTTCACCCACGCCGTTACCGGTAATCGCATAAATCCAGTCCTTGTACAATGCTACAGAACTCCAGTGATGAAAGTTCATGTATGACGCACGGGGGGACACGTCGAACTCCTGGATCATGTCCTTCTTCCATAATTCATTCGGATTCCCTTCACCGCGCTGCAAGGGCCCTACATCAAGGCACACAATACTGTAGCGATTAGTCATGAACCACAAATGGTTACCATCGATTAGAGGCGTCGAGGCCATGGGCCCATACGGAGGATCATAGATTCTTAATGGCATACGATCCGATTCGTACTTGTAAACAATCTTTCCATCCATTTCTCGTACGCACATCAACACCGCTTTGTCTGGCTGCCTAAGCGCTTTGTCTGGCTGCCTAAAGTCGTTGAGAGGCGTGTTGTTTGTCCCTATCCACACAAGACCATTTGCGACCACGGGATCGCCGCCGGTCTCTGAGCCAAGCGGCACGGACCACTTAATGTTTCCGGACATTCGATTGCGCGCAAGTAGTTGCTGTTCTTGGTCTGTCGTGTCCACCACTCTCCAGAAGGTGGGTGGATTGATTTCTGTGCTGACGCCGTTTCGAGAATTATCACGACCGAGCATCGGCCAGTCGGCAGCATGAATCCACGCGGGCATCATGCTCGAGGACGCCATCACCAACATGATTACTAACCTGGGCTGAATTCGCATCGTGTCCACCTCTTTCGTTCCAGAAACTCCGCAACGAAAAGCAGTATAGCGATAGCGATTCCAAGCAACCACCAGCTCCTGTCTATCCGACGCATCCATCCTCCAGCAAGCAGCCAGCGCCGTAGCCCACGAAGCTACTAGCCAACCTGTGGAAAGAGATGAGACTAGGCAGCCAGAGCCGTAGCCGTAGTAGTTACCGAACTGCAAGCCCTAGAAGATCCGACCCCTCGAGAAACTTGTGCTCAGCTAAAACAGCAAGGTTGGACCAACTTGTGGAAGACGCTCGGTTCAAACTCGGATATGTCCACATGTGGATGCGAAGATTGCGGCTAGGCAATAGGTTGCTGCTCGGCCGATAGTCCGATCTTGCAGGCGTACGCCACTTTCAAATCCGGAGCTAAAGGTTTGACGGGTGGTAGCGAACGAATTCAGTGGGTTTTGGGAAAGTGATACTAAGGCGCGAATTGGAGGCGTTATTTGGAGAAATGCCAGCTGAATCGAAGACCGTGGGAGATGCAATGATGTTTACCTAGATGGGAAGACGCTGTGGACAATCCCTTGGGATGACAATGACAGTTGTAGTGATTGGGCCTTTGGATTCGCGCCCCTAATTCGCAGTTGCGTCTCCCTCTCAATTTCGAAAACCAGAATTTATTGATTTTTCGCATATGCTGGGAGGATTGTAACCTATTCTTTCTGACAGATGCGTCTCTGCGAAACACCTTCCGCTTTGGAGAGCTTTCGATGTCACGCGTCGAGCTTATATGAGTTAATCGGGACGACGATTGGTAAGAAAACTACAGATGAAAGCCTCGCAGAAAATGGCCGCACCACAGTTGCGTCGCAGAGTAGTGGCTGACGTGAAGACGCAGCTCGTACTGGCGATGCGCATGGTCCTTCACTGCATGGTATTTATGGTAGTTGGCGGGATTTTGGCCAGCGTCAACGAGTACATGGCGAGTCCCTCGATGAACCCGCAGATGCTTCGCGATTTCTTGATTAGGAACTTCGTTTCGTACACTTGTACGATCATCGTCTTACTGCCTCTGTTGACCTATGACTCCATGAAGCTCAGCAACCGAATTGTCGGCCCCATATGCCGACTGCGGGACACGATGCGAAGGGTTTCTCGCAACGAGCAAATAGCTCCTCTGGGCTTCCGTGCCCGAGATTATTGGCAAGAGGTTCCAAGAGAGTTCAATGCGATGATGGAACGACTGCGAGGAAACGTCGCGGAGTCGGATGTGTGTGAGTCGGATGTGCCAGCGTCGATTACCGTTCGTTGACCTTTGTCTCGTTGATTTTGCGTTGTGTACATATCGACCGTATTGGTGTAAGAGTGAACCGTTGCTTTTTAAGACGACATAGTCGCCTTGGTGTCACGGTAGTGGAATTTGACATCGTCGCTCCGTTGTTCTTTGAGGTAGCCCGGTCTGGGTTTAGTGTGGCTGACGATGACTGTACGGACAGTCGTAAGCGTACATTGGCCGTTAGGGAAGACGCTGGTTGCGACGAGACCGATCCTGCAGGCTCCCCCATTTCCACAGTGGATGAGTTAGCCATGCATCTTGCCGAATCCGGGAATCTCACTGCCAACACATCCTTGTGGAAATCGCAGTAGCCGTCGGAAGGAGTCGGACGCTTGCACAATGGATCCTCAACCCGTCAGTCCAATCTGTGGAAGCGGTAGCTGCTAGGTTGCTGGCCAGATCGATCCTGCAGGAGTACGACGCTTCCACAGTGGAGGAGCTGGGAATGAATCCAGCTAACCATTTGGTAATCTCACTGACAGCGGATTTGGGAATATGCAAGCGGCACAACCTTGTGGAAATCGCAGAAGCCTGTCGGAAGGAAGCGGACGCTTGCACAATGGAAGACGTCCTACTTCCGAAACGAACTTACCAGTTTCGAGGCACCCCTATGTTTTTCCACCCCAGACGCCTGAACTATAGCCAACTAGGCATGGATCCAGCTCAATTTGAG
>JANLUJ010000182.1:0-6474 GCA_031363425.1 Pirellula sp. | reverse complement strand
TTGCAGACTGTATAATCATGATCGGCCTTTCTGTTGCGTCGTAAGCTGCTTGTGATAAACAACTTATACGCACAGAAGGCCGTTTTTGTTCAACAAACAATGAATAATCCGCGCTAGCGCCCGCGGCTCAGTATTTTGCCTGCGCCAATTGCAAAGTGAGTGCCATTTAGCATGGCCCCCCGGGGCGGCGATAAACCCGGACCAGAGACCAAAGTTACGCAAAACCATCTCTTGCCGCTCGTCTAAGGCGACCGGCAGGTTTAACCCTACCTAGCACGAAGCGCATGCTAGTGATTCCAGTTTCCAATTCACTAGCTCGCGCGTCGTGCTACGGGTACTTTTCAGTCTGCCAGTCGCCTAAGAGTGGCAATGAGGCTTCCAGGGGTTTGCAGACTGCAATTGCCCCGTAAAATCTCATTTTATCCTCGAAGGATCAAAAAAGAACGCAAAACGTCGAGATAATGAGTCGCTGTCGATACGAAATGGTAGTTGCATCCCACCCCGAGCAAACTTGAGCGTGTCGTCTCCAGGTGCCTTTGAAAACGATCCTCGTAGTCTTTTCGAATTTGAGAGGTCATGCAGTTGACGAATCCGTCAAATTCCAGCCCAACGAACCGAAATGCATTTCCAATTGGTAATTTTTGCTCGTCTGGATGGACCAGATGCAGCGCAATCGTTTCCCAACCTCGCCTTCGGAATTTCCTCAAGTTGGATAACACCGGTTCCATCGAATCCACAAGAAAATCACTTAAAATAAGTATCACTCCACGCCGTTTTCCACGCAAATTTAGGTCGCTAAGGATTTCTTTCAGAAGGGTGTTTCCCCGTGGAAAAAGATCCTGGATGGTATTATGCAATACAACTCGTTGAGCAATCGCTGACGACGGCGGCAAATAGACTACGCCATCGTCAACGTGGGAGGCCAAGCCGACCGCGTCTCGATGCAAAACAATCAAATGGGAAAGGGCGGTGGCAAAATATTGGGCCCATTCCAGTTTAGACCCCTCATGATTTCTCGGCGATTTCGCACCTTGAAGCATGGACCCACTGCTATCGATCAACAACATGCAGTTCAAATCTGTTTCGTCTTGAAATAATTTGAGGTAGGCTCGCCCCATCCGCCCCATGGCTTTCCAATCAACTCGACGCAAATCGTCACCTGGCGTGTATTCGCGATAGTCAACGAACTCTCCCGACCCACCCAATCGCTTTGAAATATGGCGACCACTGTAAGCCCCCTCGACTTTCCGATGGGTTGTAAACCTCATCCGTTCGAGCCTCGACAATGCAGCCGAATCGAGATATCGACTTGTGGGTATGGTTGACATGGAAGTTATCCGCAGCAGTCTTGGCCAGAATCAGCGCACGATTCCGACTCCGTAAGCGATTCCGATTCTGCGTCGGAAGAGTTCATTTCCACGGCGCTCGGTTTAGCATTTAAGGCATCGAGTTCGCGCGGAAAATACTTTTCGACCACTTCATAAAACTGTTCCTGCGTCTCAACACGAACGACATTGGTTCGGAAATGGCGTGCACCATGCTTGCTCTGCGCATAACAGCATGCAAACTTGCGCATAAGCATCGTCCCCTTTTGTGGTCCGAATCGGTCGACAACCAGATCATAATGTCGCAGCATGCAGGTGCGTTGCTCCTCAAGTGTTGGCTCAGGCGGAATCGGCTTGCCTGCCAATGCCGCGGCCGCTTGCGCGAACAGCCATGGTCGGCCTAATGCGGCCCGAGCAATCATGACACCATCCACTTTGTAGTGCTTAAAGGCATGAACCACTTGATCCGGAGTTTGAAGATCCCCGTTTCCAATCAACGGTATTTTCTCCAAGTGCTCTTTGATTTCGGCAATGCTGTTCCAGTCTGCGGAGCCTTTGAAGAAATCCTCGGCCGTTCGACCATGAACGGTCAACGCAGATGCACCGGCTCGCTCAACTGTCTGAGCAACCTGAATGTGATTCATTGTTTTGCGAGTACAACCAAGTCGTATCTTGGCGGTAACCGGCGTGGGATAGCATGCTTCGACCAGTCTCGAAATGATGGCATACATGCGTTCAGGATCGCGCAATAGATACGAGCCACTATGAGCTTTCTCCGTTACTTGCTTTACCGGGCAGCCAAAATTGATGTCAACGACGCTGACACCATATTCTTGTGCCAAACGAATTCCGACCTTGGCCATGATTTCAGGATCGTTATCCCAAATTTGAACCGCCAGCGGACGCGCTTCTTCCTTAACTCCCCACAATCGATCGGGGTGTTCGCAGTCGTGTTCATCTAGCCAAACAAACCCCCTAGCGTTGACCATTTCGGTAGCCTGCAAACCTGCGCCACCATATTCTCGAACTATTTGCCTAAAGGCGAAATTTGTATAGCCCGCCATCGGGGCCTGAAATATAGGTGGGTCAACGCACAAGTTACCGATCCATAATGGAGCTACATCAACCGCGGGAACGTATTCGTTGCTTTTTTTTGCGATGCTCATCCAATAGATGTTAATGGAAAAAGGCTAAAGACTAAAGGCTAAAGGCTCAGGGGTAAGGGTCTGATAGCCGAGCAGAAGAAGAATCTGGCAGGTTGCGCCTGCGGTATTTTTGGTCCATCCCAGGGCAAAGGGATTTGGTGTGCATGTGCCCAGGGCGGTAATTTTGGAGCCCCAGCCCATCCATCTTCGCCAGCGCACCTGACGCTCCGCTGGCTTCCATGTTCATTGGAAAAGCCATCCCTGCGGCCAAGCCGTTCAAGGAAGCATTGGTTGAGGACGGTATCCCAACGACCACTTTCGGAGTAGAGGATCTGCAGGCTGAGTATGAAAGACTGTGCCAACTAGGCGTGCAATTTACTCAGCCACCGGTTGCGATGGGCCCCGTCTCAACGGCTGTAGGAGGCGCCGAGAACTCACGGTTTAGGACGAGCGATGTCACCTACCACTAGTGATGCGTAACCACCCAATCGCTCCATGATACCAGGTGAGCTTTTCCCGATCCCGAATCTTAAGACGATAAGTGTTTCATCGTCGCTTGACTCACCAGACGAATAGTCCCGGACTGTCTGTCGAAGCTGTCGCCCAAATTCCGCACAAGACAAACCTGCCGAAATCTTGTCAATGGCAGCTTTCAGACCGGATTCACCGATCAAGGCACCTTCGCAGTTCATGGCTTCGATAAATGCGTCCGTGTAGAGTATCAACATGTCCCCTTCCTTTACAGGTATAGAGAAATTGCAGTAGGCGGTCGATTCCTCAATGCCGAGCGGAAGGTTGCTAGGCTCCTCCTCGAATTCGGCATCGTCGGAAGTCGTTCCATCGCTCAAAAAACGCCACTTTCCAGTAGATTTTCGGAACATCAGAGGTCGAGGATGTCCAGCATTCGTGATCAGCAAGCGTTTCTTGTGACTGAGATAGGTAAGAACAACGGCGGTTGCAAAACGTCGGTTTTGTTCGAGTGCGGTAAACTCGCGGTTGATGGCCTCTACAAGCCTATCCTGGCTCTTCGAATTCATAAACTTTCTCAATAGACTTCGAAGTACACCGGATGTTTTGGCTACCTCCGTGCCGTGTCCTGAGACATCGGCAAGAACCATCCGAGTCACAATACCTCCTACACAGAGCGACAGATAATGTACGTCGCCACCGTTGGATTCACCCTGATA
This sequence comes from Pirellula sp., assembly GCA_031363425.1. GTDB lineage: Bacteria > Planctomycetota > Planctomycetia > Pirellulales > Pirellulaceae > JBKCUI01. Next base: position 2,817 of record JANLUJ010000182.1, on the reverse strand, counting down.
GGGCTCACTAAATATCCATGCCTCGAGCCCACGACTAATGGCATTGTTCTCAACCGAACGATGACCGCTCCAAATCTCCATACACTTTAGTTCGTGGGACTCGGTTTTTGGAGCGTCTATCATGTTCATTCCAATCGAGAATTTCGCGAGCAAACAAGAAATGACATTCTACTCGTCGTCAGTCGACATTGTAAGTAAAACAAAATCATCCGATAGCAGCCGATCCACAATGGGCATTCGTCCCCTGGCCGAGGAAGGGTGCCAGGGGACGAAACAATCCGTGAACAATTGGAGCGCGGTTCGGTTCCGCTATTTCTTCACCCCATTGATCATCATCTGGTTCTTTACTTGCACCATCTGACGAGTCATCGACTCGTGCATCATGCCTTGCATTTGCCTTTTGTCCTTAATCATCATATCGCCTGCCATCTTCACTTTGTCGTCGGCCATCATGGGTGCCATTTTTGAATCCATTTGTTTCATGGACTCTTTTTCCACCACTGCCAGGATGTCCTTGTCCAACATCAGCGAGCTGACCAACTGTTCGCGAGCCATCATCATCGCGCTCTCTTCATTGCCCATCATATTTTTCTTTTCCGACATCATCATTACACTGTCCATCGCCATTTTCTTCATTGCGCCACCGGTCATGGATTCCATTTTTGGGTCAGACTTCATCATCATGGCCATTTTTTTTGCAGCGATGTGACGGGCTACGAGTTGTTGAAACAACATCTGAATCGCGCCAGAATCGGTCATCATTTTTTCGCTGGCCATTTGGACGTTCTTGTCGTCCATCATTTTGTCATCCGACCCCTTCATCATCACACTTTTTTCCATCATTCCCATAACGGTCTTGTCTTGCATCATCTCCTGGTGAACCATTTCCTTGGCAACCATCATCGGCATCATGGATTTCTCGCCCATCATGCTCATTTCAGCAGCTTTCATCATAGCCGGATCCATCATTTTCGCTTTCGCCATCATGGCCTCTTTCGACATTTGCATCATTGGTTTGTCCTGACAAAATCCAGAGGAGGCCAGAATTCCAACGAACAACAACGTACACACGAGCTTCTTCATTTTGCAATCCTTGAAACGGAAATCGAGATACCTGTGACTTCACGCACTGCTCGCAGTAAAGTTGCGAGCAGACTGCGCGAAGTCTTGGGGTGCAATCTTAGAAAAGGCGTGTTCTAAACAGATTCTGTTTGTGTGTCGTTTTCGTAAAGACCTTGGGACAAGAAACCATTGCGGCAGCTACTCTTTCCCCTGCGGTAGCTCCAACCATACTTCGGCTCGACCTTCAATTTGTCGAATCCCCACGCGACCAAGATGTGCTTCGATTAACTTACGGACGATCGCTAAACCAATCCCGGCACCACCAAACTCTCGCGATCGAGATATTTCGCCCCTTTGAAATCGCTCGAAAAGCGAGTCGTTTAATTCAGGGGTGCCTTCCAAGTCATTGGAAATGACTGTCCTTATCAGAGGATCATCTTGATAGCAACGAATTCGAAGCAAGCCGCCATGCGGTGAGTATCTCAAGGCGTTTTCGAACAGATTCACGAAAACCTGACCAAGCTTTTTGCGGTCCGCAACAATCGGAACTGGGGAAGGGGAATTCGCGTCGACAAGGACCGCTTTCTCCGTAAATCGAAGCTGAAATGGCAGTAGGTTTTGCTCAATGAGCTCCACGAGATCAAAAGGCTCGGTATCGAGATCGTGCCTCGCAACGTCCGCTCGTGCTAGTTGAAGCAAGTCTTCAACGAGATGCACAAGCCTAAGGGACTCCTCGTAAACCGATTCAAAAATCTTCTTTTCAGGCGAAATGACTTCATCCCGCAAACCTTCGATGTAGCCGCATATGTTGGTCAAGGGAGTTCGCAGTTCATGGGCAACATCGACAATGAAGTCTTTTCGCAGTCGATCGGTCTGCGCCAGTCGTTCGGCCATCAAGTTAAATGCTGTAGAGAGCTGATCGATTTCACCGCATCCACGTACGCTCACCCGTTGCGCAAAGTCTCCATCGGCAATGAGCGACGCAGATTGGGTGATCCGAGTAATGGGACGCGTCAGCCGGAAATTCAACCAAAGACTTAGCAAGGATGCCGCGACGAAACCAGTCAGACTGGCAATGAACAGGTAGCGATCTACCGCTCGCAGGAACATCGCGTGAGCATCCGCAGGTGCGATGTTGTAGTCTTTTGTCAGCGTCGTGAAATAATCGGCCGCACGCAAGTGAACTGCAAGTCCAATAGTCAAAATGACAATGAGGATTGCGATCGAATTGATCGTGAGGAGTTTCCATAGCAGTTTTTTGGGTGCGTTCATGGTCCGTCCGCGTCCGAAAATCGATAACCCAGCCCGCGAACGGTATGAATGTAAACCGGATGAAGCGAATCATCGCCGAGCTTTTGACGAAGCTTACCAATATGCACATCCACAACTCGATCGATGACCGGGTCACCGTTTGGATACAATTGGTCCAACAACTCGGAGCGGAGGAAGACCTTGCCCGGCGATGAGTAGAGCGATTGAAGCAAGGTGTATTCGATTGCTGTCAGTTCGAGAGAGCGTCCGTGAAGTGAAAACCTTCGTTTGGCTCGATCAAATGCGAGGCCCGAAATCGCTTCAGGCAAATCCAAATCGACACTGGCTCCTCTGGAGGCTCGACGCAATAGCGACTTGACTCGTGCCATCAAAGCCCGGGGACTAAAGGGTTTCGCAACATAGTCGTCTGCACCAAGCCCCAGCCCCAGCACGAGATCGGCTTCCTCGGTGCGGGCCGTCAAGAACAGTATTGGAACATGCGAA
>JANLUJ010000047.1:0-1569 GCA_031363425.1 Pirellula sp. | reverse complement strand
TTTTTTTTTTTCTTTTTTTTTTTGGGGTTGTGGTTTTTTGTTTTTTTTAACCTATCCCACCCCTTTTGATCAAAAACAACCCCCCACTACTCAAAAATCTAATCTGGACAGAGCACTAGAGTACAATTGCACTGTATGCATCGGTCATATTCTAGAGGATTCCGAGGTGAGCGTTTGAAACGTCTTCTCTTTTCGTTGGCCATCGCGGTTGTGGCAGCTACATGGTTGTCGTTGCTTTTGGGACGGAGCAACTCCAGCGGCGCGATCCAAGCTAGCTACTTGAAAGGGGATCTGTCGCAGACCCTCGCATCGATTGACGCAATTGACGAGAAGTCACTTACGGCGGATCTCTGCTTATTGGCTGCAAACTGCTACCGCCAGCTTGGACAAGGAACCCAGTTCCGAGAACAAATTGAAAAATCGCAACGCCTGGCGCAATCGAAAGACGGTGTCGAGTTGGCCATCGCGATGTACAAGATCCAGCATGGCCAACTCGATGTTTCACCACAACAGATGGTCGAAGTGCTTCAAAGTGCAGGGGCTCTTGAAGCAGATGCTTACAGCGTGGTCGTACAATGGGCATTCGCGACGGAAAAACTCACGGTGGCCAAGGAATTAATCGACAACTGGCGTACCAAGCAGCCCAATTCCGCACAGTTGCATTACCTAGCAGCTGTGCACCAAAACCTATCGGGTTTCAAGGAGGAAGCGGCCGAAAGTTTAATCAAGACGATCGAACGGTTTCCTCGCCACGAATTGTCCTGGCTCGCGTTGGCCGAAGTTTTCACGAGGGCACCAAACGTCCGTTTTCGGCAGAGCGAACTTCTACTCGAACGATTTGCTTCCCAGTTTCCGCACAACTCGGAAGTTGCGTTTCGATTAGCCAAGATCCGAAGACGCTTGGGACGTTCTCGAGCGTCGCAACTCGAGTTGACGTCGGCAAAAACGGACAGCGAATTTCTAGAAAGGGCAAACGTGGAATTCGACTTGGGCAACTATCGAGAGTCCGTCGAATCATTCAACGCTGCGAAGCTATCCAGAACCGATGATTTCAAGAAACTAATCGATACTGCGTTTACCAACTCACTCCAGGGACAAGGGGAAGCAGGCAGTTTGCTTAACGATCGTGTCAGTTTCGGTGCAACTGCGTTGGCGCTCTCGGGAGACGTGTCGACCTCCCAATCTGTGTTCGAACTAGCCGCAAATCGGACCGCTCGACTCCGACGACTGCAGGACTTGAGAGCCAAACAAGCCTTTTTGCCCAACGACCAGTCGGTGGTTCGTGAAATCAACTCAGTCACCTCGCTTTTGGATCTGTCACCGCTAGATATCTCGGCGTCGGATTTGTCGACACACAATAGTCCCAGCGCTCTTTTACCAGGAATCAAACTTTACCAGACCTATTGCTCCAACTGCCATGGCGCGAACGGTGACGGATTCGGACGAGCTGGGAGCAATCTATTCCCGCCGCCACGCCGTTTCCGAGAGGAACCGATGCGAATGATTTCGTCCAAGAATGGTGTGGCCAGCGACCCCGATCTAACGCAATCCATTCGACGTGGTCGGCCA
>JANLUJ010000176.1:0-1621 GCA_031363425.1 Pirellula sp. | reverse complement strand
GGGAGATCTTGGTGCTCGCGCTGTCGGCCGCAGCTTCCGGAGTTACAGCTACCTCGGTTGCGACAGCAGTGGGAGATTGTGCGTCGTCCCGGTCGTTCTTGCCGCCGACTTTGCCTTTGGCGTCTGCGGCTTGCATGAGTCCGTTGTGAAGCCAATAGGTGACCATGGGTTGCCCGTGGCAGCAGCGGCTTTGCGCGAGTTCATTCTCATGATGCGGGAAAACTAGATCCAATCCGCCGCCGTGGATATCGAAGGTCTTTCCTAGAATGCGGCGACTCATGGCCGAACACTCGATATGCCAACCGGGTCGACCTAACCCCCATGGGCTTGGCCAGCTAGGTTCGTCCGTCTTAGCGGATTTCCACAAGGCAAAATCGCCGGTCGACCTCTTGCGTGAAGCCGCATCGCCACCGTCCCCCTGTTGTGAATCGACCGTGCGATTGCTCAATCGTCCATACTCGTTGTCTTTCAAAACATCGAAGTACACATCGCCACCGCTGGCATAGGCAAAATCCAATTCGATAAGCTCTTGAACGAACTTAATGATCTCATCCATATTGTCGGTTGCGCGAGGCAAATGATCGATTTGATCGACTCCCAGCGATTGAAGATTGGCCAAATAGTCTGCAGTCATTGCCGTCGCGAGTTGGAACATGGAAATTCCTTTCTCGCGAGACCGATTGATCAGCTTGTCGTCCACGTCTGTGATGTTCACAACCCAAGTCACTTCAAATCCACAATAAATAAGAAAACGCTTGATCGTGTCGAAAATAACGGGGCCAACCATATGTCCGATATGAGCTTCCGCGTAGACCGTTGGGCCACAGAGGTACATACCCACTTTACCCGGCTGCAATGTTTGGAAAGGCTCTTTGTTTTTGGACAACGTGTTGTAGATTCGGATCGTGTTGTTGGTCACGGTGCGTAAGCTAAAATAGCAAGAGAATACGGATGGAAAGGACGGCTAATTCTAGCAAATCCAAGACAACGGGGGATGGTATGCCCGCATCGATGCAGTGTACAGATCATTTTCACATGCAATGCAAAGCAGATATGCTAGCAGACGTGACATGTCGGGAAGCAAATTGAGTAGACTCAATGGCCTTCAATCATTTTGTACCACTAAATTCTTGTGGAGTCGAAAATGTCACAATCTGATCCGTCGCAAGCTACTAACCCGTACGCTGGCGACATTGGCTCCAACGCACGGAGCAGTGCCTCACACTCGGGTTCCACCGACGATGGGGATACTACCGGCGGTCTTATTCCGTACAAAAACCCCAAGGCCCTGATCGCCTACTACTTGGGAATTTTGAGTGGATTGCCCATCATCGGCCTGCCTATTGGAATTGCTGCCTTTGTTTTAGGCGTTCTGGGACTGAGGGACCGCAAACGCAATCCCATCATCAAAGGGAGCATACATGCCGGCATTGGAATCGGCTGCGGTTTCGTGTTCACACTGCTTTGGAGTGCCGTCATCGTGCTGATCATAGTGGGCATTGCAACCAGCGCTGCTAGCAAACGCTAGGCGTACTGAGGCGCGTATGAATCCGTCGCGAAGTGGTTGGCATGTTTGCTTTATTCGCTACGACATGCGTTGTAAACGAGATGACCGCTTTTG
>JANLUJ010000168.1:0-3831 GCA_031363425.1 Pirellula sp. | reverse complement strand
TGGGAACCAGATGGTGGCGTTCGCCGAGAAGTATCCGATTTTAGACAGTTTACGACCAGTCTTGTTCCACCGAAAGGCGTGCCAGTTCGTGAATTGCCGAACCAATCCGCTCACCTGAGTCCAAGAAATTGGAATAGAATTAGGACGTTTCCGAACTGCACATTTTTTCCGCCTAGAGACCGACAGTATGTTGATTACTCGCATTTTAGCCATCTGGCTCGTTATTGCCCTCCCTTTTTTGGGTGTAACCGAGGGATTATGTCAGGACGCAGAACTAAATTGGCGAGCAGGTGTTTCCAAAACAGAAATTACGCCGAGCGAACCCTTGCGACTATCCGGGTACGCGGTTCGCAAGGATGTTTACTCAGGAATTGCCGATCCGCTCTATGTTCGAGCTCTGGTTCTCTGGGCAAACCAGGACGCTCCGATGGCGATAGTATCCATCGATGCCACTGGCATACCCGGGAGCATGACCAATCGTATCGCCAAGGTCGTGCAGGAGCGATGGGGTATTGGGCGTGCCCGGTTTGTCTTAGCGGCGACGCATTCTCACACGGCCCCTCAACTCGACGATTACGTTCCCAATCTATTTGCCTCGTCGATGGCAGAGGATCAGCAGGCAGCAACGCATCGATACACCGCACTTGTCGAGCTCGCGATTGTGGACACGATTGCGAAAGCCATGCATTCACCTCAAGGGGTTCGGCTGCGTTTCGGCGTGGGTAACGCGACAATCTCGGCCAATCGTCGTGTTCTAGAGAACGGCCATTGGAAGGGTTTTGGAAAGCAGGCGGACGGCATCGTTGATCACCGTTTGGGCGTGTTGGCAATCGAGAATTTGAACGGCAAGCCGAAGGCTGTCGTTTATAACTACGCATGCCATGCAACAACGATCCCGCCGACCGAAAACCGTGTAAGCGGTGATTGGCCTGGGCTATCTGCTTCAATGCTCGATGAATCGTTGGGGGCAATAGCATTGCCGATCATCGGTTGCGGCGCAGACATGGGGCCCGCTCCAACCGGCTCGTATGAAAACGCGATATCGCATGGTAGAGCGATTGCGGAGGGAGTTGCCAATACGCTCAAGGCACCGATGCAATCACTTGACTCTGCACCCCAAACCGAATTTGGCTACGCAGGTCTTCCGTCAGAACATCCATCGAAGGAGAAATTGAATGAATGGCTTACTTCGGCGTCCCCGCAACAACAACACTATGCGCAGGAGCAGCTGGCGATTTGGAAACGCCGTGGTGTACTGCCTGAGACCTATCCTGCGCCGGTGCACGCGTGGACATTTAAGGATCAATTGACCTGGGTGTTTCTCGGCGGAGAAGTGGTTCTCGACTATCAAATGCGTTTAGAAAAAGAAATCCCAACGAAGAACGTTTGGGTATCGTCCTATTGCGATGACGTTTTTGGATATGTAGCAAGTGAACGCATGCGAGCCGAGGGCGGATACGAAGTCGACGATTCCATGATTTATTACAATCTCCCTGGTCGTTGGCAGACTGGGACCGAAGATCTACTTATCAGGCGTGTCCAAGAGATACGTCAAGGAAGCGATCGGGAGCGAATGCCGATGTCGCCTGAAGAAGCGCTAAAGCACCTTGCATTGCCTGATGGCTTTGTTATTGAACAGATCGCATCGGAACCATTGGTGCAAGACCCAGTCAACTTTGCGTTTGATACGCGCGGTCGACTTTGGGTGGTGGAAATGCGGGATTACCCATTGGGCAGTGAAAACGGCGGATGCATCAAGATCCTAACCGATACAGATCGCGATGGTAGCATGGACACCGCAACCATATTTCTGGATCACTTGAGTTATCCCAATAGCGTGTTTCCTTATCGAGATGGCGCTATCGTAGCTTGTGCTCCCGAGGTTTTCTTTGCGGCAGATCGCGATGGTGATGGCCTTGCGGAATACCGAGAGACATTGATCGCAGGCTTTCCCGCCGCCAATCCTCAGCATCGAGTCAATGGCTTTACCTTTGGACTCGATGGAAAGCTCTATTTTCCGGCCGGCGGGGACGCTCCGAATCTAAGATTGCCCGGCACCGAGGATACAGTACGAGCATCGGGTAGAGACTTAGCTTTTGATCTAGCCAATCGTCGACTGGAAATCGTTTCTGGTCCGACCCAATACATTCGTGGACGAGACGATTGGAATCGTTGGTTTGGAAACGCGAACAACGAACCCATGTATCAGTACGTGATCGACGAACGCTATCAAGAACGATCCGGTCGCTCGGTGGATTCCCTGCGTCAGTTTTTGACGACTCCATCTGTCGGTCCCAAGGTGTTTCCATTGTCCTCGGCGGATGGACGATTCAATGATGTGTTTTCTGCAAATCGATTTACCTCCGCCTGTAGTTCCGTTATTTGCCGAACGCCGGGCTGTGGGCTGGAAATGGATGGTGCTGCGATGATTTGCGAACCCGTGCACAACCTAGTACACCGCACCAAACTGCAGGTAAACGGTTCGGCGCTCCAGGGAGGACGATTCCCGCAAGACCTTCAAAGCGAGTGGGTTCGATCGAGCGACCCATGGTTTCGTCCTGTGCGCGTCGATACTGGACCAGATGGAGCGGTCTGGATTGCAGATATGTATCGCTTGGTCATCGAACATCCGCAATGGATCCCAGAAGCATGGCAAGCCAGAATCGACTTGCGAGGTGGCGCCGACAAGGGTCGCATCTATCGAGTTCGCCACCGCGATTTTCCAGTCCAACCCCTTCCAAATTTGGAAGCTTGCAACCATGCAGAAATTTTGGAAGCGCTTCAAAGCGAGATCGGTCCTCTACGAGATTTGGCGCAGCAATGGCTCATCGAAAACAAGCCTCTTGCTTTGCGAAACACGCTTGTGGAATCGATGAAAACGCACAAGCAAGCGAAGATCCGTCTCCAAATGTTGGCGACCTTGGATTGTTGTGGCTGGCTAGACGATTCGCTACTCTCGGATCGCATACAACAGGAGGAGTCCGCTAGAGTCATTCAGTATGCGCTAGACATTGTTCGAGCGCGATGGGATGGCCCTCGAACAAATCGAAAAGCGGTCTATGCGTTGAATACGGAAAAATTAGATGATGAGTTGGCTTTGCATTTGATTTTACTACTAGGCATAGACGACTCCGGCGAGGCAACGTTAGCCATCATAAAAGCGGCAAGAAATCGAGAACAAAATCCTTGGATCCAACGCGCGATCCAGCTAGCGTTGCCGATCCACCAGCGAGGGGTCATCGTTGATCTCAGCGATCGACTAATCCAACCGAATCGGACTATCTCGACCAATTCCGAACTTGCTAAAATTGCCACCACCAAGTTTATTAGCCAGTTGCTGAAGAAAAATAGCGAACCATTGATTGGGGCTGAGTTGATTTCCGAGTGGGTCCAGCGGGCTTCGCACGATGCAAGTCAGCCGTTCACGTTATTGCCTTTGGTGGCGGCTTGGCTCGACAACCAAGACGGCAAGAGTATTCAACTGCCGGCCTCGATTAGCAATTGGATTGCGAGCGCCGAAACGATCGTTGCCGACAGTGCAATACCAATAGAGCAACGAGCCTCGGCGGTGCATCTATTGCATTGGGGCGAGCCAGTGTCGGCACGCATTGAAAGCTGGATTAATTGTTTGTCTCCTACCCTTCCGCCAGCTATTCAAGAAGTCGCATTTGACCGCGTTTTGCAAGATTCGAATGATGAAGTTCTCGATCAAGTACTTCAACGCTGGAAAGGGCTTGGTCCGTCGATGCGTATGCGAATTTCGAATAGTATGCTGCAGCAGCCGAAATGGATTTTGAGATTCTTGAATGCCATTGAGTCGGGCAGCATTCG
>JANLUJ010000152.1:0-4118 GCA_031363425.1 Pirellula sp. | reverse complement strand
GGGAGATGCACCTAGGTCCCGCGCCTGCACGTCGCTACAACCCAAATCGCGGTATCTATCATTTCCGTTGGTTCTGGGACACCGCCGGTGGGCAGATGACCAATCTTGGACATCACTCGCTCGATATAGTGCATTGGATCTTCGATATAAAAGGCCCGCGGACGGTCGCAAGCCAAGGTGGACGCTGGTTTCTCAAGGACAACGGCGAGACTCCTGACACGCAGAACGCCATCATTGAGTACGAAAAGTTCCCGGCCATCGTGCAGTTTCGCGAGGCGGCGGGGGGCGGTGGGGAGTCATCTATGGGCGCGCTAGTATTTATCGGTACCAAGGGGACCATGAAGCTTGGCCGTAGCGGCTTTGAGATCCTACCGGACAAGCGGGAAAGCCCTCAGAACATCTTTGCAGCCATCATCGGTGGCCATCCCATCGGAGGTCCGCAAGCGGTGGATGAAACGAAAGGTCAGTGGTGCGCTGCCATGAGCGACAAATCCGGTGACGCTACGCAACAATATAGGTTGCACGCACAAAACTTCATCGATTGCATCAAGAGCCGCAAGACGCCGAATTCAGACCTTGAAAGCAGTCATTGGGTTAGCACCACGTGCCATCTATCGAACATCTCCCTCAAGACCGGGCGCAAGCTCACGTGGGACGCTGCCGCAAACGACATTCACGAAGACAAGGAAGCGAGCGCCATGCTCGAGCGAGCCTATCGCGAGCCATGGGCCAAGGAGCTTAGGTCCCTACTCTCATGAAGCGTCGCATCTTCATTGCCACGATACCCGCGATAACCGCAATGTCCCCAACGATCGATGCTGCCCTAAACATGCTCGCCTCAGCCGACGTTCGATCTCGCCGACTCGGCATTTGCACTTTCTCTTGCCACCGCGCTTGGCAAGCTGCTCGCGACCGATCCACCCCGTCTCCGTTCGATGATGGCCCTTCGTTTTACGATTACGCCCGTAGCCTAGGCGCGGATGGAGTGCAGACGAGCGTGGCAACGTTGGATGAGGTCGCCTGTAGTCGATTGCGCGAGCATGTGGAAAAGACCGACGGCTACTACGAGGGAGACATTCGATTACCGAGGCAGGAAGGCGAAATCGAGATATTCGAAAGAGAAGTGAAGCTGACGCGAGCCGCAGGTGGCAGTGTAGCCCGTACTTGTTTGTCGGGCACACGCCGCTACGAAACCTGGAAAAATCTCCCAGAATTCAAGGCCTTCTTAGCCGACGCCTCGACGCGGTTGATGTGGGTCGAACCGATTTTGAAGAGGCATGGGTTGAAGCTCGCGGTGGAGAATCACAAGGACCTTACCAGTGACGAGCTCGCAAAACTAATGCGATCGTTTAGCAGCGAGTGGATTGGCGTGAATGTCGACACCGGCAACAACCTCGCTCTGCTAGAGGATCCGTATCAAGCGGTAGTATTGCTCGCCCCTTTTGCCATGAGCGTTCATCTCAAGGACATGGCGGTACAGCCCTATGAACATGGATTCAAACTCAGTGAAGTCAATTGTGGTGATGGCTTCCTAGACTTGCCCCGCATGGTCGCGGCTCTATCCGGGTCGAACCGGGGGATACGATACAATCTCGAAATGGCTACCCGAGATCCTTTGCTCATTCCGTGCCTAGATGTGGGCTACTTCGCTACATTCCCTGAACGCAAGCCCACGCATCTCGATACGGCCATGCAGCTAGTGAAGTCAAATCCGCCAAGGCAACCGCCGCCCTCCATCGCTGGCAAGTCGATGTCTCAACAGCTTATGGACGAAGAGGTAAACAACCGTAGTTCTCTGAAATGGATGCACCAGAAGATAACCTGAGTTCGCTCGTCACCTTCGCTATCGCTTGAGTGTACCGTTCACCTGGAATCAAAATAAATGCTTACAAGCGGACGGCACGACGGAGCGTGAGGGATCGATTGACGCGTTCAAGCAATCCGATGCGCTTGACATGCCTTCGCGATGAACAGGCGGCGACGGGTGGCAAGATGGACACGCACGCGCGGTCGACGCCAATTTTGTAGATTGACTAAACGATACCAAGTTGCCGGAGCATGGAGAGAAGAGCGGGCGGTCCGTTGTTTTGGTATATTACCGAGTTCCCGTTGATTTCATTGGAGGCTCGATAGATACACCCAGCTTCATCCGGTATACTGTATTTGCTTGGTGAACGGCATCCTGTGGAAGGACGCGAAAAACGTGCAGCATGCGTTTCGTTTGACCGACCTGGAATCGGGTCGTATTCTCGACAAAACGATTGAAATTCACACGCTCGAATTGGGCAGGTATAATCTATTGGAAGCCGACCTGTCGACGGCCAGCGCCAGAGACCGCTGGCTGTACTGGTTTTTGCATGCCCACGAATACGAACCTGCAGCGTTGCTGCAGCTCTTCCCTGAAGCAGCAATGCAACTAGCAACCCAAACGATTACGAAGATAGCTGAAATAACGGAAGACAAAACTATGTACGATGCAAGAGAGAAAGCTATGCGAGACCGGCAATGGGCTCTCAATCAAGCGCACCGAGAAGGCAAACTTGAAGGCAAACTTGAAGGCAAACTTGAAGGCAAACTTGAAGGCGAGATTCAAGGCGAGATCAAGGGTAAAATGGAGCTGATTCGCACGCTCGAGGGAATTCTGGGGCTTCCAACATCCGAGGTCGAGGATTTGCAAAAACTGGACCTTGAATCCTTGCGGAAGTTGACTAGTACGCTCCAAGATCGCGCTCGTAACCGGGCCTAGGACGAATCGAGCTCATGCAGGTAGCATTCGAGTCTATTTCCGCAAGCGACAAAACCCTCGTCTATGATCACGAGACCAGGTCGAATGAAATCGTACATGTACCCATCGTTACGTTGTACTACGATGAATCGAATCTAGTACCTCCATCTACGACCACGACGATCGGGTTATTCACCAGAGACCCCATCGGGTATGAAGGTAGTGAATGGAAGGGAAACAGCAAAGGGACACTACTTTTCTTTGGGCTCGTCCGCAGAATCTGTGGGTAAAAAAGCTTGATATCGCTCCGCAACAGCGCGTTGGATTTTTCGCATTACTCAAAAAACAAGCCTTTTGTTACGATTGGCGGCGTTGTCGCAAGCGCATGACATCGATGGATACACCCGCTCAAAATGACGCTAGATTGAAACGAGCTGAAAACCAATAAACAGCAGCGAATTCGTTGACTGACCTTCGGATTGTAAAAGAATCGACCCACAGATTCTGCGAAAGAGGCCTTCTTTGGGTGTACGATACTACCCACCCGAACAAAAGCTGTGTCCCTCATGTCCAAAGCTGCTCACTTGTTTTGTGCCTTACTTCTGGTAGAGTTTGAACGAGTGAGCTGGCGTTGGTTCTGCTCAACAATTAACCCCGAAAGTCCAAAGGCAAAAACTAGTTATGACCCTTAGCCAATCAACCAATCAATCAACCAATCAACCAATCTAATCTCTTAGGCGTCAGGCGACACTTTCTAGTCTGTGCCCTGGCTCTTTTCCTTGGTTGTAAAACGGTGCCGATTGCTCCCGCTCCCATTCCAGGGACAGGAATCATTCAATGCAAATCGAATCAAACACTGCCAACCGGCGTTTCTCTCAGTGTGTATCTCTACTCCATTCCGACGCAATCATTCCCGGAAGGTGAGTTTCTCGGGTCTTACCCCATGGTTGCTGCGGGTACTACTCCAGTCTATCCTTATGGATCTGCGACTGCATATCGGACAGCAGCAATTTCTGCATCTACTCTAGCTTACACCAAAGTTATGGAAGTTTGGGTAGTCAATCCAATTGGTGGAAAAGTTGAAACCACTGCTCGCGCTACCGTCGATCCTTTTGAATACGCTGGAGATAAGATCTATGATATGCAATAGGTTGTCCTATCTGCAAACGGATCGATCGTGGCGTGGCTTCACTTTAACTGAGGTACTCGTCACGATCGGCGTACTGGGAATCCTTGCTTCTATCACTTTGCCGGCCGTGATGTTTTCTCTTGAATCGAGTCGAACGGTAACATGCAAGTCAAACATGAGACAGCTTGGAATCGCGACAAACGACTTCGATTCTCGTTTCCGTCATTTTCCCGATGGACGCCACCCGTTGCGTGATCTGCTGAA